>JBFLYF010000087.1:0-7868 GCA_040756795.1 Pseudomonadota bacterium | reverse complement strand
CCCCCCCCCCCCCCGGGGGGGGGGCCGGGGGGCCCCCCCCCCCACGGCGGCATCACGCCCCGAGTAGCGCAAGCCCTCCTGCTGCTTGAAGGAGGCGTCGTGCTCCTCGTCCACCACGACCAGGGCGAGCTTCGGCATCGGCGTGAGCACGGCAAGCCGCGTGCCGAGCACGATCCGCGCCTCGCCGCGCGCGGCGTCGAGCCAGGCGTGGGTGCGCGCAGTGTCCTCGAGCGCGCTGTGCAGCACCACGATGCGCGATCGCGGGAAGGCGGCGCGAAAGCGCGCCTCCAGCTGCGGCGTGAGCCCGATCTCCGGAACCAGCGCGAGGGCCTGGCCGCCGCGCGCGAGCACCTCGGCGATCAGCCGCAG
Source organism: Pseudomonadota bacterium (assembly GCA_040756795.1). Taxonomy (GTDB): domain Bacteria; phylum Pseudomonadota; class Gammaproteobacteria; order Burkholderiales; family SG8-39; genus RBG-16-66-20. The sequence continues at coordinate 7,499 of JBFLYF010000087.1, read as the reverse complement.
GTAGACCTCTGTCTTGCCGCTGCCGGTCACACCGTGCAGCAGAAAGGCGTGGAAGGTGCCCAGCGCAGCACCAATCCTTCCGATTGCCTCGGCCTGGGAGGGATTCGGGATATTTTCTGAAACGAAACGAACCCCTGGCGCGAAACCCGTGTGCGCGTCGCGACGCTTCGGCAGGGGCTTGAGCGAGCGCAGGCGCGGCGGCAGCGCGGCGGCGACCGTTTCGCCGAGCGGGCGCTGGTAGTAGGCGGCGAGAAAGCGCATCTGCTCGAGCCAGTCGACGGGCCGGCGCGGCGCATCATCGAGCACGCGCACGACCGGCTTCAAGCGCGCGGTGGCGACGGCGCTGCGCGCCGCGAGCTCGACCGCGACACCGACGCGCTGCCGCGCGCCGAACGGCACCACGACGCGATCGCCGGGGGCGACCGGCATCGCGTCGTCGATCAGGTAATCGAAAAGCTTTGCGACCCGGACATCGAGCGCGGTGCGCAACACTCTCATCGCGACAAATCGTTAATCACGGAAGCTCAGCATTCGCATCGCGAATGGATCGGTAGTCTTTGCGCCGCAAGGACAAATTTCGACTTCCATCGCGGCTGTGGATAAGGCTGTGCGCAATTCCGCAATATTCCGGTCACTTCTCCACAGCGAGCCCGAAAAGGGTGTCCGGGGAGCAGTGGATCGTCGCCTTTTCACACTCGGATCAAGGAGTTGAGAAAATGGCCGACTCTCCAGGCCGGGGAATCCCGGTCTTTCCCAGAATCCTTCCCCTGTGTGCATAACTCAGCGCCGGGGCTGACGCATTTGCCTGCTGTAAGTGCGCACTTCGTCTACGAGCGCTGCGACGGCTTCGGGCCGCGCCTGCGGCGTGATGCCGTGCCCGAGATTGAAGATATGGCCGGGCGCGGCGCCGAACGCATCGAGCACGCGACGCGCTTGCGCGCGCACGACCTCGGGGGAAGCGCCGAGCACCGCCGGATCGAGGTTGCCCTGCAGCGCGACCTTGTGGCCGACCGCTCTGCGCGCCGCGGCCGGATCGACCGTCCAGTCAAGGCCCACCGCGGCGCAGCCGCTCGCCGCGATCGCTTCCAGCCAGCTTCCCGCGCCCTTGGTGAAGACGATGCACGGCGCCGGCCGCAGCTCGGCAATCACCTTGCGCATGTAAGCGAGCGAGAACTCCTCGTAACCCGCCGCCGTCAGGCTGCCGCCCCAGGTGTCGAAGAGCATCACGACCTGGGCGCCGGCTTCGATCTGGGCGTTGAGGTAGTCGGCGACCGCGCGCGCATTGACCGCGAGGATGCGATGCAGCAGGTCGGGCCGCGCGTAGAGCATCTCCTTGAGCGCGCGCCAGTCGTTGCTGCCCGAGCCCTCGACCATGTAGCAGGCGAGCGTGTAGGGGCTGCCGGAGAAGCCGATCAGCGGCAGCCGCCCGGCGAGCGCGCGGTGCGTCTCGCGCACCGCATCAAGGACGTAGCGAAGCTCGGCCGCGGGGTCCGGCGCCGCGAGCCGCGCGATCGCCGTCTCGTCGCGCAGCGGCCGCTCAAGGCGGGGCCCTTCGCCCTCGGTGAAATACAGGCCCAGGCCCATGGCGTCGGGCACCGTCAGGATGTCGGAAAAGAGGATCGCCGCGTCGAGCGGATAGCGCTCGAGGGGCTGCAGCGCCACCTCTGCGGCAAGCGCGGGGCTCCTCGCGAGCGCGAGGAAGCTGCCCGCTTTCGCGCGGGTCGCGTTGTACTCGGGCAGATAGCGCCCCGCCTGGCGCATCAGCCAGATCGGCGTGTACTCGGTGGGCTGGCGGGCGAGCGCGCGCAGCAGGACGTCGTTCGTCAAAGCAGTCTACCCGTGATGAGGCGCCATTCGGCTGCCGTGACCGGCGTGATCGAGAGCCGGTTGCCGGGGCGCAGCACCATCATTTTCCCGAGCGCCGCCTGCGCGCGCAGCTCCGCGATCGGCACAAGGCGCGTCTTCTTCAGCGCGCGCACGTCGAGACAGATCCAGCGCGGCGCGTCGCGCTTCGAGTTCGGGTCGTAATAGGCGCTCTCGCGGTCGAACTGCGAGGGATCCGGGTAGGGGGCGGAGGCCACTTCGGCGAGGCCGGCGATGCCCGGCACGTCGCAGCTCGAGTGCCAGAACAGCACCCCGTCGCCGATGCGCATGGCGTCACGCATGAAGTTGCGCGCGGTGTAGTTGCGCACGCCGGTCCAGGGCGTGAGCCTTCCCGGCGCGGCCAGCGCGTCGTCGATCGAGCACTCGTCGGGCTCGGATTTCATGAGCCAGTAACGCATGTGGGGAGTCCCCCGCTCGTGCCGGTGGGCCCGGCTTCCGAACCCTGCTCAATCAGGGTGGTCGCGGTCCGGCCACATCAGGTTCGTCCGGCGTGCCGTCGAGGCACGGGACGATCACAACAGTGACACTGGGAGCCGCAACCTCGGGAAGCTATCGGTTCGGAAATATGGGGCCCGGTCGAGCACAGCAGGGGACGCAGACGGGTCGCTAAAAGAGCTTTTCCTGCCGGGCGATCGCTTCGTCCAGCTTCGCCTCGATCGATTCGATTCTACGCTTGGCCTGACCGATGTCAAAGCCGCCGCCGAGCTTCATCGAGAGCAGCTCGTGCGCGATGTTGAGCGCGGCCATCACCGCGATGCGGTCGGTGCCGTTCACCTTGCCGGATTTCTTGATCTCGTCCATCTTGCCGTCCAGGTACGCCACCGCCTGCAGGAGCGCGTCGCGCTCGCCGTCCTCGCAGGCGATCCTGTAGCTGCGCCCGAGGATGCTGATTTCGATGGTCTTGGCGCCGGCCGCCATGCGGGCCCTCAGTCGGGCAGGCGTTCGAGCAGGCTTTCGAGCTTGAGCTTGGCGCCCTCGATGCGCTCGTTCAGCCGCTTGGCGTCGTTCCTCGCGGTGGCGAGCTGCTGGCGCAGGTCGTGGTTCTCGGCGCGCAGCCGCTCGCACAGGCCGACGAACTGGGCGACCTTCGCCTCGAGCGAGTTCAACTCCGCGTCCACGCCCGCACTATGTTTCAAATCTGCCGCAGCGTCAAGAAATAAGGGGCGGTTTTGCATGTGTTTCCTGATCATGCGGCGGCGCAGGAAGTGGGCGTCGCCAAAGCCCTTTTTGCACCCCGGGGACGGCGCGCCGCGGCCTATAATCACGGCGCTTTCGGTTGCAAGGTGTCTTGCCGCGCGGCTCTCGCGCGGCGGATGAAACGGGAAACAGGTCAGAGGCCTGTACTGCCCCCGCAACGGTAGGCGAGAAGGTGCGCAAGCAGCCACTGTGGAGTGAGGAGCGCTCCACGGGAAGGCGCGCACCGGGCGGAGCGCGTGAAGGAACGCGCTCGTGCCGCTCGCTAAGTCCGGAGACCGGCCTTGCAGTTCATCAACCTGCTGACGGGCGTCGGGGAAGACGCTCTGGGAGGATGCAATGCTCCGCAACCTGTGCCTCGCCGCCGCGCTGGCGGCGATCCCTGCTGCCGCAGTCTCGCAAAGCGACGACGCCGTCGTCGTTACGGCGACACGCTTCTCGGAGTACCAGCGCAACCTGCCGGTCGGAATGACGGTGTACTCGCGGGAGGACATCGGCAGCTCCGGCGCGACGACGCTGCCGGAGTTTCTGGCGCGGGTCCCGGGGCTGGTGACCCGGAACAACTCGGGCAGCCCGGACCTGCAGCTCGACCTGCGCGGCTTCGGCGCGAGCGGCGACCAGAACAACGTCGTGCTCGTCAACGGAGTACGCATCTCGGAGAACGAGCTGGTGCCGGCGAAAATCCAGTCGATCCCGCTCTCCGGGATCGAGCGCATCGAGATTCTGCGCGGCGCGGGCGCGGTCCCCTACGGCGGCGGTGCGACCGGCGGCGCGATCAACATCATCACCCGCGCGCCGCGCGCGCGCGAGCGCGAGCTCACCCTCGGCGCCGCGGTCGGCGGCTTCGGCTCGAGCGACCTGCGCGCGAGCGGCGCCTGGGCGAACGAAACGCTCGGCGTCACGCTGCACGCCAACCGCTACGACACTGACAACTACCGCGCCAACAATCAGCTCAGACAGGACAATTTCGAGGGCTCGGTGCGCCTCTTCGGCCGGGGGAGCGATTTTCTCGCGCTCAACTTGGGCTCCGACCGGCAGAACCTGAGGCTGCCGGGCGTGCGCACGCAGGCGCAGCTCGACACGGATCCGCGCGGCACGGCCACGCCGCGCGACTACTCGACGCGCGAGGGCTGGCACCTGGACCTCGCCGGGTCTCGCAAGCTCGGCGACGTCGAGCTCGCCGCCGACCTCGCGCGCCGCAACCGCCGCGCCACGGCGCTCTTCGGGGACTACTTCTTCGGCGGCCTGTTCGATACTTTCGTCGACACGCGCGCCGACACGCTCTCGTTCACGCCGCGCGCCAGGATCCCGTTCCAGTTCGCCGGCCGCGAGGGCCACGTCATCGTCGGCTACGACCACTCGGACTGGGACTACGCGAGCCGCCAGGCAGGCAGCCCGGCGACGATCACGATGCCTTTCGTGCACACCAGCGCGAGCCAGGAGAACCGCGCCTGGTTCGCGCAGGCGCACTTCTCGCTCGCCCGCTCGACGCTGCTGAGCGCAGGCGTGCGCGCGCAGCGGACCCGCAACCGCCTCACCGACGTGCTCGCGGGCACGACGCAGCATCGGACCGATACGCCGGGCGCCTGGGAGCTGGCGATGCGCCACCGCCTCGCGGCCCCGGTCTCGGTCTACGGGCGGCTCGGCGCGAGCTATCGCGTGCCTACGGTGGATGAGAACGTCTTCACGCCGGTCGGCGCGGCGATCCTTCAGGTCCAGACTTCGCGCGACGCCGAGGCGGGCGTCGAGTACCGCGGCGGGCGGCTCGGCCTGCGCGCTGCGCTCTATCAGAACAACCTCGAGAACGAGATCCATTTCAACCGGCTGCTCGGCCTGTTCGGCGCCAACACCAACCTGTCGCCGACGCGCCGCCGTGGACTGGAGACCGAAGCGAGCTGGCAAGCGACCGCCGCATTGCGGCTCGCGGCCGCGCTGCATCTGCGCGAAGCCAGGTTCCGCTCCGGCGTCTACGGCGGGGTCGATGTCACGGGCAACGACGTACCGATGGTGCCCAGGCGGACGGCCAGCCTGAAGCTCGCCTGGCAGTTCGCGGCAAAGAGCGCCTTCGTCGCCGACCTGCGCTACGTCGGCACGCAGCGTTACGATAACGACCAGGCCAACACTTTTCCCACGCTCATGCCGGCGTACGCGGTCGCCGACATCCGTGTGACGCACGAAGTGGCCGGATGGAGGCTTGCCTTCTCCGTGAACAACCTGTTCGACAAGCGCTACTACTCGTACGCGGTGCGCAACGCCGCCGGCACGAGCTTCAGCGCGTATCCCGAGCGGCCGCGCTGGCTGAGCGCGGTCGCCGAGTACCAGTTCCGGTAGGTCCGGCGCCGCCCAAGGGGAGGGTAGCAATTCTGCTATCTTCCCCGGATGCTGAAGGACGCGGTTCCGCTCGGGGAGATCGCGCGTGCGCTGGTGATCAAGCTGCGCCACCACGGCGACGTGCTGCTCGCGGCGCCGGTGCTCGGCGCGCTAAAGGCGCACGCGCCGCGCGCCGAGATCGACGCGCTGGTGTACGACGACACCGCGCCGATGCTGGAGGGCCACCCGGCGCTCGCTACGTTGCACGTGGTCGGGCGAAACTGGAAGAAAGAGAGTTCTTTTTCCAGATTTGCATTGGAAAAGCGTCTCTACAGCGCACTGCGAGCGCGCCGCTACGATCTGCTCGTGCATCTTTCGGAGCAGCCGCGCGGCGCCTGGCTCGCGCGCACGCTCGGTGCGCGCTACAGCGTCGCGCCGGCCGTGGCGGGGCGCGGCGCGTTCTGGCAGGGGAGCTTCACGCACTTCTACGCGCTCGCGCGCAACGGCCACCGGCATCAGGTCGAGGCGAACCTGGACGCGCTGCGGCGCATCGGCCTGCAGCCGGATCCGGAGGAGCGCCGCGTGCAGTTCGTCCCCGGCGCCGCGGCCGAGGAGCGCATCGCCGCGCTGCTCGCCGCCGAGGGCCTCGCCGCGCGCGGCTTCCTGCAGCTGCACCCGGCCTCGCGCTGGAGCTTCAAGTGCTGGCCGGCCGAGCGCAACGCTGAGTTGATCGATCGCCTTGCGTCCGCGCACCGCATCGTGCTCACGGCGTCGCCGGAGTCGGATGAAATGTCCTTTATAGAAAAAATAATCTCAAGAACGAAAGCGAGTCCCGTGAATCTGGCGGGCAAGCTCTCGATCAAGGAGCTCGGCGCGCTGACCGCGCGCGCGCGAGCCTTCGTCGGCGTCGATTCGATGCCGATGCATCTGGCCGCGGCCATGGGCACGCCTACCGTGGCCCTTTTCGGCCCGAGCGGCGAGGACGAATGGGGGCCCTGGCGCGTCGCGCATCGCGTGGTGACGACGCGCCACCCGTGCCGCCCCTGCGGCAACGACGGCTGCGGCGGCGGCAAGGTGAGCGAGTGCCTGACGACGCTGCCGGTCGACGATGTGCAGGCAGCGCTGGAACAGCTTCTCGCCGAAAGCCCTTGAGCGCTTGCGGATAGCCATCGTTCGCCAGCGGTACAACCCCTACGGGGGCGCCGAGCGCTTCATCGAGCGCGCGCTGCCCGCGCTCGAGCGCGCCGGGGCCGAGGTGACGCTGATCGCGCGCAGCTCCAGCGGATGGGGTTCGAGGCGGGTTTTGACTTTCAATCCTTTTTACATCGGAAGCGTATGGCGCGACTGGGCGTTCGCCAGGGCCGCTCGCCGGGCTTGGCGGTCCGCGGGATTTGACCTCGTCCAGTCGCACGAGCGCATCCCGGGCTGCGACCTCTACCGCGCCGGCGACGGCGTGCACCGGCGCTGGCTCGAGATCCGGCGCGCGAACGCCGGGCCGCTCGAGCGCCTGGGCATCGCGCTCAACCCTTACCACCATTACGTGTGCGCGGCCGAGCGCGCCATGTTCGAGCACCCGGCGCTGCGCGCGGTGATCTGCAATTCGGCCATGGTGCGAGAGGAGATCCTGCGCAGCTTCCGCATCGCGCCCGAGAAGCTCCACGTCATTCACAACGGCGTCGAGCTCGAGCACTTCCATCCGCACGAGGCTGCGAAGCTGCGCGCGGCGGCGCGCGCCGAGCTGGGCCTTGCCGCGGACGAGCTCGCGCTGCTGCACGTAGGCTCGGGCTTTGCGCGCAAGGGGCTCGATGCGGCGATCGACGCGCTCGCGCTCTGCGGCGAGCCGAAGCTGCGCCTCTTTGTGGCGGGGCGCGATCGCGCCTCGGCGCGCTTCGAGGCGCGCGCGCGGGCCGCCGGGCTCGGCGAACGGGTGAAGCTGCTCGGCGCGCGCGAGGATCTGCGGCCGCTCTACGCGGCCGCGGATTGCTTTATCCTTGCGACGCGCTACGACCCGTTCCCGGGCGCCGCGCTCGAGGCGCTCGCCATGGGCCTGCCGGTGATCGTCGGGCGGCGCAGCGGCGCCGCAGAGCTGGTGCGGCAGGCCGAGAACGGCT
>JBFLYF010000086.1:0-7500 GCA_040756795.1 Pseudomonadota bacterium | reverse complement strand
CCGAGGCCGTAGGCGCGAGCGCGAGCCAGATGCCGATCGCGATGCCGGCGAGCGTGCCGATGGCGAAGGCGAGCAGCGTCTCCACGAGCGTCACCCAGAGGTGGCGGTAGATCTCGCCGCCGACGAACCACTCCCAGACGCGCGCCAGCACCTTGAGCGGCTCGCCGAAAAAGAACGCCGCCTTGTGCGGGTCGTCGAAGTAGAACGGCGGCAGGATGCCGGGAACGGTGAGCACGTGCCAGGCCGCGAACACGCCGAGCAGCACCAGCGCCTGCCAGGCGCGCAGCGCGAAGCTACTGGAGCTGCTGCGCATAGCCCTTCAGCACCTCGCCCTTCATGGCGTGCCAGATCTCGGCGTGCAGCGCGAGAAAGCCCGGCGTGAGGCGCACCTCGGCCACGTCGCGCGGCCGCGCGAGGTCGACGCGGTACTCGCCGATCGGGTGCGCTTCCGGCCCCGCGGAGAGCACCACCACCCGGTCGGAGAGCGCGATCGCCTCCTCCAGGTCGTGCGTGATGAACACCACCGACTTGCGGTCCGCCGACCAGAGCTCGAGCAGCTCGTTCTCCATCAGCTGGCGGGTCTGCACGTCGAGCGCCGAGAACGGCTCGTCCATCAGCAGGATGCGGGGATCGAGGATCAGCGTCTGCGCGAGCGCCACGCGCTTGCGCATCCCGCCCGAGAGCTGGTGCGGAAAGCGGTCGCCGAACCCGCCCAGCCCCACGCGCCGCAGCCACTGCGCGGCCCGCTCGCGCGCCTCGTCGCGCGCCACGCCGCGGAACTCGAGCCCCGCGGCGACGTTGTCGAGCGCGTTGCGCCAGGGCATGAGCGCCTCGCTCTGGAAGAGGTACCCGGCGCTCGCGTTCAGCCCCGAGAGCGGCTCACCGAGCACGCTCACCGCGCCGGCCGAGGGCGCGAGCAGCCCGGCGGCGATGTTCAGCAGCGTCGACTTGCCGCAGCCGGTGGGCCCCACCACCGCGAGGAACTCGCCCGGCGCGACCGCCAGGGTCGTGTCACGGATCGCCGTGTAGCGCTTCGCGGGGTCGTGGCGCGATACGAAGGTGCAGGTGATGTTTTCGAGCGCGAGTGCGGGGCTCACTTGTGCTTCTGGTTGGCCTTCTTCGCGAACTCGTTGGTGTAGGTGCGCGCGAGCTCGATCTGGGCGCTCTTCACTCCCGGGTCGAAGGCGCGCAGCGCGGCGAGCGTCGCCCTGGCGCCCGCCTCCGAGATGATGCCGTCGGTCGAGATCGCTTCCTTCACCTTGTCATAGGCGAAGAGGTACAGCGCGCGGTCGCCGAGCAGGTAGGCTTCCGGCACCGTCCTGGCGACCTCGGTCGCGCTCGCCCTGGCGATCCACTTGTCGGCGCGCACGATGGCGTTGGCGAGCGCCTGCGCGACGTTCGGGTACCTCTTGACGAACTCCTCGGGCGCATACAGGCAGCCGGCGGGCAGCGGCGCGCCCCACACCTCCTGCGTCCCTTTGAGCGTGCGCGTGTCGGCGACGACCTTGATGTCGCCGTCCAGCTCGAGCTTGGTGATCATCGGATCGACGTTCGACACCGCGTCGATCTGGCCGCTCTTCATCGCGGCGATGACGCTCGCGCTGACGCCGACGCCGACGATCGAGACGTCCTTCAGCGGATCGAGCCCTGCTTTCGTGAGCAGCTGCTTGACGAGGTTGTGCGTGCTCGAGCCCGGCGCCGAGACGCCGATCTTCATGCCCTTCAGGTCCTTGAGCGACTTGAAGCCCGCGGCCTTCGTCTTCGACACGCCGAGCGCGATCTGCGGCAGCCGCCCCTGCAGCGCGAAGGCGCGGAAGTACTGCTTCTTGCCCTGCAGGCTGATGGTGTGCTCGTAGGCGCCCGAGACCACCTCGGCGCTGCCGCCGACCACCGCGCGCAGCGCCGCGGCGCCGCCGGCGAAGTCGCTGATTTTCACCTCCAGCCCCTCGTCCCTGAAGTAGCCGCGCTGCTCGGCGATGGCGAGCGGCAGGTAGTAGAACGCGTTCTTGCCGCCCACGGCGATATGGACGTCCTTCTTCTCGAGCTGTGCCTGCGCCGGGGAGAGGAACGCGGCGAGCGCGGCGAGCGCGGCTAGCGCGGCTAGCGCGACGGACTTGACGAGGTTTTTCATCGTAAGAATCTCCTGATTCGAAGCCGTTAGATTCCGCGCCGATCCAATAGCGCCTGCGAGAGGGTGCCGATGTCGACGTACTCCAGCTCGCCGCCGAGCGGCACGCCGCGCGCGATGCGGCTCGCCTTGACGCCGCGCGCGCGCAGCATCTCGGCGATGTAGTGCGCGGTCGCCTCGCCCTCGTTGGTGAAGTTCGTGGCGAGGATGACCTCCTGCACCGTGCCGTCGGCGGCGCGCGCGAGCAGCCGCTCCAGGCCGATGTCGCGCGGCCCGATGCCGTCCAGCGGCGAGAGCCGCCCCATGAGCACGAAGTACATCCCCGAGAAGCTCAGCGTCTGCTCGATCATGGCGAGGTCGGCGGGCGTCTCGACCACGCAGAGCAGCGCCGGGTCGCGCCGCGGCGAGCGGCACAGCGCGCAGACCTCCTCCTCGGTGAAGTTGTTGCAGCGCGCGCAGCGGCGCACGGCGGCGAGCGCCGCGGCGAGCGCCTGCGCCAGCGCCTCGCCGCCGGCGCGGTCGTGCTGCAGCAGGTGATAGGCCATGCGCTGCGCCGAGCGCGGCCCCACCCCGGGCAGCACGCGCAGCGCCTCGATCAGGCGGTCCAGCCCGCGCGCGCTCGGTATCGAATCCCGTTTCATCTAGAAGGGCAGCTTGAACCCCGGCGGCAGCCCCGCGGTGATCGCGCCCATCTTCTCGTTCACCGCCGCCTCGACGCGGTGCGCGGCGTCGTTGATCGCCGCGACCAGTAGGTCTTCCAGCATCTCGCGGTCGCCCGTGAGCGAGGGATCGATGCTCACCCTGCGCACCTCGTGCTTGCCGCTCATGACCACCTTCACCATGCCGGAGCCCGACTGGCCCTCGACCTCCATGCTGCCCAGCTGCTCCTGCATGCGGCGCATGTTCTCCTGCATCATCTGCGCCTGCTTCATCAGCTGCCCGATGTTGCCTTTCATCGCGGCTTTTCCTTGATCGTCGAATCCACCACCCGGGCGTCGAACAGGTTGACGAGGTCCTGCACGAAGCTGTCGCCTTTCACCGCGCGCGCGGCCTCCGCGCGGCGCGCGCTGCGGTCGGCGGCTTCCAGCGCCGCGGCCGAAGCGCCGCGCGTCTCGCCGGCGGACACGCGCAGCTTCACCGCGCTCCCGAACTGCGCCGCGAGCGCCTGCTCGAGCTTCTCGCGGTAGGTCTCGCCCGCCAGGTGCGCCATCGTCTTCGGCACCACCAGGTCGAACAGCCCCGCCTCGTGGCTCGCCAGCTCGGCGTTGCGCGCCAGCTCCTTTGCGCCTCCCGAGACCGGCAGGCGCTGCGCGAGCGCGACCCAGTTGCCGTCGAAGGACCCGGCTTTGCCTTTATTTTCAGGAAGCTCCTCTCTTTCCCGTTCGGGCGAAAACGCAAGCATTCTCAGCAACGTCATCAAGAACCCCGCGTGCTCGTCGGGAGCGAGCGGCAGGTCGTCACGGCCCTGGAGCGCGATCTGGTAGTAGAGCTGCACCGTCTCCGGGTCGAGCGCGTGCGCGAGCGAGAGCACGCGCTCGCGCTCGGGCAGGTCCTCCTCGAGCGCCGCGGGCACCGTCTGCGCGAGCGTGAGCCGCAGCAGCAGGCTCGCCAGCTCCTGCAGCGCGGTGTCGAACGCGAGGCTGCGCGCCTGCATCTCGCCGGCGATCGCCGCGAGCGCCGGGCCGTCCTGCGCCGCGAGCGCCTCGAGCGCGCGCAACAGATAGGTTTCGTCCACCGTGCCCAGCATCTCGCGCACGCCCGCCGCCTCCAGGCGCCCGGCGCCGTGCGCGATCGCCTGGTCGAGCAGCGAGAGCGCGTCGCGCATGCTGCCCGCCGCGGCGCGCGCGATCAGCGGCAGCGCCTCGCGCTCGAACGCGATTCCCTCCTCGGGCAGGATCTTCTCCAGGTAGGCGCCGATCGCCGCGCGCGGCATCTGCTTGAGGTTGAACTGCAGGCAGCGCGACAGCACCGTCACCGGGATCTTCTGCGGATCGGTGGTGGCGAGGATGAACTTGAGGTGTGCCGGCGGCTCCTCGAGCGTCTTCAGCATCGAGTTGAACGCCGCCCTGGAGAGCATGTGCACTTCGTCGATGACGAACACCTTGAAGCGCCCGCGCACCGGCACGTAGGTGGCGTTGTCCTGCAGCGCGCGCATCTCGTCGATGCCGGTGTTGGTCGCGGCGTCGATCTCGATCAGGTCGGGAAAGCGGCCCGCGTCGATCTCCACGCAGGCGCTGCACTTGCCGCAGGGGTCCGGCGAGACTCCCTTTTCGCAGTTCACGCACTTGGCGAGGATGCGCGCGAGCGTGGTCTTGCCCACGCCGCGCGTGCCGGTGAAGAGGTAGGCGTGGTGCAGCCGCTGCTCGGCGAGCGCGTGGCGCAGCGCCTTCACCACGTGCTCCTGCCCGACCAGGCTCGCGAAATCGCGCGGCCGCCACTTGCGGGCAAGGACCTGGTAGCTCATCGCTCGATTTTACCGGCGCGCCGAAATGGATAGGCGAGCCTGACCCCGGCACTTGCAGGATCCAGCTATGGCTGCTTCCTTCCGGACCTGACCAGGTTCACCAGGCTGCAATGCGGGGGGGCCCGCCGGGTTCATTGTAAGTCATCCGCGAATGGGGGATCATCGCTTTTGCATGGAGCCGGCCGACAGCATCCGCCGCCTCGGCTTTGCCCGCTGGTACGAGCGCCGCCTGATGGAGGGGCACGCCTGGTTCGTGAGCGCGTTCCTGTGCCTGATCGCCGGGCTCGCCTGCATGGAGGAGTTCAGCCTGCGCGGGCCGTTCCTGCGCGTGCTGGGCAACGGCGTGGTGATGGGCGCGGCGCTGGCGATCGGCGCCTACGCCCTGGACCGCTACCTGCGGATCCTGCGCGAGACGATGCACCTGAGCGAGCTGGCCACCTGCCGCGCCTGCGGCGCCTACGCGCGCTTCACGGTCATTTCGCCCTTCAGCGTGTGCTGCAAGAAGTGCAGCCACGAGTGGCGGCTCATCGACGGCGCGTAGCCGCGCGAAGCTGGCGGAGAGAGAGGGATTCGAACCCTCGAAGCGCTGTTAACGCTTACACGCTTTCCAAGCGTGCGCCTTAAGCCGCTCGGCCATCTCTCCGCGAGGCGCGCATTCTACCGCGCGCTCACAACTGGTACTCCAGCGCGAGCCGGTCCTGCAGCTCGCGCGCGACGCGCAGCGCCTCCTTGAGCCGGACCGCCTCCATCCGGCCGAGCCGCGCCGGATCGACGCGGTTGTGCAGGCTTTCCCCGGCCCCCGGCCGCGCCTGGTGCTTCAGGCGCACCGCCTGGACCGCGAAGAAAGCCTCGATCGCCGCGCCGGCCTCGGCCTCGCCCATGCCGAGCGGGGCGCGCGCGGCCCGCAGGCGCTCCGCGGTGCTGGTCTGCGGGATCGCGTGGGCGAGCGCGAAAATGCGCGCCGCGTCGACGAACACGCGCGCGCCCTGCATCTTGAGATCGATCGTCCCTTCCCCGCCCGGGACGTCGCTGGTGGCGAAGCCGCCCAGGCGCCCGAGCGCCGGCGGCGTCTGCAGCGCGTTCTGCGCCATGTGGCGCAGGAACACCGGGTGCCTGCGCACCAGCTCCCAGACCTCGGCGCGCAGCCGCTCGGCGAGCGAGTCGTCGCCGTAGATCGGCCGGAAATCGAAGCAGATCGCCGCGTCGAGCAGCGCCTTGGGCAGCGCGGCCTCGATCCAGCCGGCCATCTTCGCGCGCCACTCCTGCTGCGACAGGCACAGCTCCGGGTTCGACGCCATGACGTTGCCCTTGCACAGCGGAAACCCGCACAGGTCGAGGGCCTGGTTCACCTCGGCGGCGAACGGCAGCAGGCGCTCGCGCACCCGCGCCGCCGGCGCCGCGTCGTGCGCCGTGAACAGCAGCCCGTTGTCCTGGTCCGAGCTGAAGGTCTGCTCCAGCCGCCCTTCGCTGCCGAACGCGAGCCAGCACCAGCTGATGTGCTCCAGGTCGTGCCGGCCGCGCACCAGGTCGATCACCCGGTGCGACAGGCAGTCGTTGAGCACCGACACCAGCGCCATCAGCTGCCCGGGGGCCACCCCGTTCGCCACCAGCCCGGCCGTGAGCTTGCGGATCTCGGCGGCGATCTCGGCCAGCACGCCGATGTCCTGCGCGAGCCGGATCTCCATCGTCACCTCGCCCAGGCCGAGGCGCTGCAGCGAGAACAGGTCGCGCTCCGACACCACGCCGGCGAGCCTGCCCTCGTCGGTGACGAGCACGTGGCGGATGCGCCGCGCGATCATCGCGAGCGCCGCCTCGTAAGCGAGCGCATGCGCGGGAAGCGCGAACGGCGCGCGGGTCATGCGCGCGGCCACCGCTTCCGCGCCCGCGCCGTCGGCGAGGGCGCCCACCAGGTCGTGCGAGGTGATGATCCCGGAAGGCCGCCCGCCGCCGTCCAGCACGACGAGCGAGCCCACCCCGCGCGCGCGCATGAGCGCGGCCGCTTCCGCGATGCGGCAAGCCTCGTCGCAGGTCACCGGCGCGCCGCGCAGCAGCGAGCGCAGCGGGCGCGCGAAGGTCTGCTGCTCGCCGGCGATGCGCCGTTCCAGGTGCGCGTATCTCGAGGGCATGGCGCCGTCAGTATTGCAGCCGCGCGTAATAGCTCTCGCGCGAGGCGGCGAGCGCCTCGCCGAGCGTCAGGATGCCGCGCCCGGCGAGCAAAGGAAGCAACTTGAGGAAAATTTCTCCTGTGAGCAGCGCGTCGCCGAGCGCGGTGTGGCGCCCGACCATGCTCACGCCCAGGCGCTCGGCGATCGCCTCCAGCCGGTGGTCCTGCAGGCTGGGCTGCGCCACCGCCGAAAGCAGCAGCGTGTCGAGCACCGGCTGCCGGAACCGGACCCCGGTGCTCGCCTCCTTCAGGTCGAGAAAGCGCATGTCGAAGGCGGCATTGTGCGCGACCAGGACGGTGTCCGCGCAGAAGCGGTGGAACGCGGGCAGGACCTCCGCGATCGGCGGCTGGCCCTCGAGCGCCGCGGCGTCGATGCCGTGCACGCGCGCCGACTCCGGATTGAGCGGCCGCATGGGGTTGACCAGCTGCTCGAAGATCTCGCCGCGCAGCAGCCTGCCGTTGACCACGCGCACCGCGCCGATGCTGATGATCTCGTCGCCCGCGGAGGGCTCCAGGCCCGTGGTCTCGGTGTCGAACACCGTGTAGCTGAGCGACGCGAGGCGCGCCTCGTTCAGCTCCCCGGCCATGGCGCCGCCCCGGAACAGGTCGAAGTCGTAGTACTCCGGGCGGCTCGGCACGCCACCGCGGGCGCGCGCCGCGGCCGGCCCGGGCTCGGCGCGCGGCAGCAGCAGCCGCAAGCAGCCGCGCTGGACCCAGATCTCGCCGCCGTGCTGCTCGAGCACG
>JBFLYF010000085.1:0-10670 GCA_040756795.1 Pseudomonadota bacterium | reverse complement strand
TCGCGATCGCGCTCGAGGAGCAGCTCAAGCCCCCGGCGGTGCTGGTGCTGCGCGGCGAGCGCCGGGCGCTCGCGCACTGGAGCCGGGAGCTCGCGCGCGAGTTCCTGCCCGACACCCTGGCGCTCGGGCTGGAGAACGACCTGCCGGGGCTGCCCGCGGTCCTGGACAAGCCGGCGCGCGCCGGTCCTGTCAACGGCTGGCTGTGCCGGGGCGTTAGTTGCCTCGCACCGATCGGCTCGCTGGAGGAACTGCGTCACGCTTGCAAAGGGGCGCAACTCCGGTAGCATCGGCAACTTTTCGAGACGAGGAATCCATGAAATCGCTCATTCTTTCCGCGGCAGCGCTGGCGCTCGCCGCCGCGCTGCCGGCGCAGGCGAACGAGGCGCTCGCCAAAAAGCACCTGTGCACCACCTGCCACGTGGTGAAGGGCGCGAAGACCATCGGCCCGACCTACGCCGACGTGGCGAAGAAGTACGCCGGCCAGAAGGACGCCGAAGCGAAGCTCGCCGAGAAGGTGAAGAAGGGCGGCCAGGGGGTCTGGGGCCAGGTGCCGATGCCGCCCAACGCCGCGGTGCCGGACGCCGACATCAAGGCCCTGGTGAAGTGGATCCTGTCGATTAAGTAGGCGTTTCCATGGGGTATCATTAGCCCCCTGATTTTTCGGGAGATCCCATGAGAAATTCCAAGCTTGCACTGACCCTGCTTGCGGCGGCGCTTGCGCTCGCCGCCTGCGGCAAGGAAGAGCCCAAGAAACCCGCGGCCGCCGCGCCGGCGGCCCCGGCCGCGCCGGCGCCGGCGCCGTCGATCGAGATCAAGCTCGGGCACGTCGGCCCGCTCACCGGGCAGATCGCGCACCTCGGCAAGGACAACGAGAACGGCGTGCAGCTCGCCGTCGACGAGGCGAACGAAGCCAAGCTCAAGATCGACGGCAAGGACGCGAAGTTCGCCCTGCTCAAGGAAGACGACCAGGCCGATCCCAAGGTCGGCACCACCGTGGCGCAGAAGCTGGTCGACGCCAAGGTGAACGGCGTCGTCGGGCATCTCAACTCCGGGGTCACGATACCGGCCTCGGCGATCTACAACCAGGCAGGGATCCCGATGATCACCGGCTCGGCGACCAATCCGCAGCTCACCGAGCAGGGCTTCAAGGGCGTGTTCCGCGTGGTCGGCCGCGACGACCAGCAGGGGCCGGCGATCGCGAGCTACCTCGCCGCCGAGAGAAAGCCCAAGCTGGTCGCGGTGATCGACGATGCGACCGCCTATGGGGCGGGCATCGCCGACGAGGTCGAGAAGACGCTCAAGGCCGCCAACGTGAAGGTGCTGCCGCGCGAGAAGGGCACCGACAAGACCACCGACTGGAAGGCGATCCTCACCAAGCTGCGCGGCCGCAAGCCCGACGCGATCTTCTACGGCGGCATGGACGCGACCGGCGGCCCGCTGATCAAGCAGGGCAAGGAGCTCGGCATCAAGGCGGTCTTCTCCTTCGGCGACGGCGCCTGCACGGACAAGATGACCGAGCTCGCGGGGCCCGCGGCCGAGGGGCTGTTGTGCTCGCAGGCGGGGCTGCCGCCCCAGGCGGCGTCGAAGAAGTTCCTCGAAGCCTACAAGAAGAAGTTCAACGTCGACCCGATCCTGTACGCGCCCTTCACCTACGATGCGGCGAACCTGCTGATCGAGGCGATGAAGAAAGCGAACTCGGCCGACCCGGCGAAATACCTGCCCGAGCTGCAGAAGATCGACTTTACCGGCGCGACCGGGCCGATCTCGTTCGACGGCAAGGGCGACCGCAAGGACGCGGAGATCACGATCTTCACCATGAAAGGCGGCAAGATCGAGCCGCTCGCCGTGATCAAGGGCGGCAAGACCATCCCGTTCGCTGAATTCGGCAAGAGCGCGGCTCCGGCCGCCGGGGCGCCGAAGGCGGAAGCGATGAAGGAGGAAGCGAAGAAGTAGCTCGCGAGAGCCCCGCAACGACGGCACCTTCGGGTGCCGTTTTTTTTGCTAGTCTGGCGCCGCCGTGGACATCTTCGTCCAGCAGCTGGTCAATGGCCTGACGCTCGGGGCCGTGTACGCGATCGTCGCGCTCGGCTACACCATGGTCTACGGCATCATCCAGCTGATCAACTTCGCGCACGGCGAGGTGGTGATGATCGGCGCGATGGTCGCCTTCACCGCGATCAACGCGCTCGCCGCGGGCGGCATGCCGCCGCTCGCGGTGGTGCTGATCGGCACCGCGTGCGCGATCCCGGTGTGCATGGCGGTCGGCTACGCGATGGAGCGGCTCGCCTACCGGCCGCTGCGCGGCGCGCCGCGCCTCGCGCCGCTCATCACCGCGATCGGCATCTCGATCATCCTGCAGCACCTCGCGCTGCTGGTGTGGAGCCGCAACGTGCTCGCCTTCCCGCAGATCATCCCGCTCACCACCTACGGCTTTCTCGGCGCCACCGTCACCGGCGTGCAGATCGCCATCCTCGCCATCTGCCTGGCGATGATGGCGGGGCTCGCGCTGCTCGTCTACCGCACGCGCCTGGGGCGCGCGATGCGCGCGACCGCGCAGAACGCACAGGTGGCGCGCCTGATGGGCGTCGATGTCAACCGCGTCATCGCCGCGACCTTCGTCATCGGCGCGGCGCTCGGCGCGGTCGCCGGCGTCATGGTCGGCACCTACTACGGCATCGCGCAGTACACCATGGGCTCGGTGCTCGGGCTGAAGGCCTTCGCGGCGGCGGTGCTGGGCGGCATCGGCAACATTCCCGGCGCGATGCTCGGCGGGCTGCTGCTCGGCGTGGTCGAGGCGCTCGGCGCGGGCTACATCGGCGACCTGAGCGACCTGTGCCGCTACGGCCTCGCGCCCGAGGAGCGTTGCGCCGACGGCGGGCACTTCATCCTCTTCGGCTCGAACTACCAGGACGTGTTCGCTTTCGTGGTGCTGATCCTGGTGCTCGTCTTCCGGCCCTCCGGGATTCTCGGCGAGCGGGTGGGGGACAGGGCATGAGCCGCGAGCGCTGGCTGTGGGCCGGTGTGGCGCTGGTTGCGGTTACGCTCGCGCTGCTGCCGTTCGCTCTCGCGCAGGCCGGCACCGCATGGGTGCGGATCGCCAATTTCGCCCTGCTCTACGCGCTGCTCGCGCTCGGCCTGAACATCGTGGTCGGCTTCGCGGGGCTGCTCGACCTGGGCTACATCGCGTTCTACGCGGTCGGCGCCTACGCCTACGCGCTGCTCGCCAGCCCGCACTTCGGCCTGCACCTGCCGTTCTGGGCGATCCTGCCGCTCGGTGCTGCGGTCGCGGCGCTGTTCGGCGTGCTGCTCGGCGCGCCCACGTTGAAGCTCCGCGGCGACTACCTGGCGATCGTCACGCTCGGCTTCGGCGAGATCGTGCGCATCTTCCTCAACAATCTGTCGCAGCCGGTGAACATCACGCGGGGGCCGCAGGGCATCTTCGGCATCGACCCGGTGCGCATCGGCGGCATCGACTTCTCGCGCGCCGACCGCGTGCTGGGGGTCGATGTGAGCGGGCCGATCAAGTACTACTACCTGCTGCTCGTGCTGATGCTCGCGATCATCGTCGTCAACGTAAGGTTGCAGAACTCGCGCATCGGCCGCGCCTGGGAGGCGATTCGCGAGGACGAGGTCGCGGCGCGTGCCATGGGCATCGACACCACGAGCATGAAGCTGCTTGCCTTCGCCATGGGCGCGAGCTTCGGCGGCGTCGCGGGCGGCATGTTCGCCGCGATCCAGGGCTTCATCTCGCCCGAGAGCTTCGTGCTGGTCGAGTCGGTGATGGTGGTCTCGATGGTGGTGCTGGGCGGCATGGGCAACATCGCCGGCGTGCTGCTCGGCGCGGCTCTGCTCTCCTTCGTGCCCGAGATCCTGCGCTGGACGGTCGAGCCCGCGCAGCAGGCGCTCTTCGGCAGGACGCTCGTCGAACCGGAAGTGATCCGCATGCTGATCTTCGGCCTGGCGCTCGTCCTGGTGATGCTGTTCCGCCCGGCGGGGCTGCTGCCTTCCGCGGTGCGCAAGCGCGAGCTCACCGCCGGGGATTCACTGAGCCATGAGCGCCCTGCTTGAAGCAAGCGGCGTCGGCAAGCGCTTCGGCGGCGTGCAGGCGCTCGCGCGCCTGTCGTTCTCGATCCGCAAGGGCGAGATCTACGGCCTGATCGGCCCGAACGGCGCGGGCAAGACGACGCTGTTCAACGTGCTGACCGGCATCTACGCGCCGGATGAAGGCTTCTTCGTCCTGGAAGGCAAGAACATCACCAATCTGAAGCCCGACCGGATCGCGGCGGCCGGCATCGGGCGGACGTTCCAGAACATCCGGCTCTTCGCCAACCTTTCGGCGCTCGAGAACGTCATGATCGGCCGGCACGTGCGCACCAGCGCGGGTGTCGTCGGAGCGATCTTGAGATTGAAAAGAGTTCTGAAGGAAGAAAAAGACATCGAGCGGCGCGCACTCGATCTGCTCGACTACGTCGGCATCCGCGCGCGCGCCAACGACGCCGCCGGGAGCCTGCCCTACGGCGACCAGCGGCGTCTCGAGATCGCGCGCGCGCTCGCCACCGAGCCGAAGCTGCTCGCGCTGGATGAGCCGGCCGCGGGCATGAACGCCTCGGAAACGCTCGCGCTGCGCGCGCTGCTCGAGGGCATCCGCAGGGACGGCATCACGATCCTGCTGATCGAGCACGACATGCGCCTGGTGATGAGCGTCTGTGACCGGGTGCTGGTGCTCGACTACGGCGAGCGCATCGCCGAAGGCGCGCCCGCCGAGGTGCAGGGCGATCCGCGCGTCATCGAGGCTTACCTGGGGACGCCGCGTGCTGCTTGAGGTGCAGGGGCTGGAGGTCGGCTACGGCGGCATCCGCGCCGTGAAGGGCATCGACCTCGAGGTCGCCGAGGGCGAACTCGTCTGCCTCATCGGCACCAACGGCGCGGGCAAGAGCACCACGCTGCGCGCGATCTGCGGGCTGCTCGCGCCGCGCGCCGGCCGCGTGCGCTACGCTGGCGTCGACGCCGCCACCCTGCCCGCGCACGAGCTGCCGCGCCGGGGCCTCGTGATGGTGCCCGAGGGGCGCGGCATCTTTCCCCAGCTCACGGTAGAGGAAAACCTCGCCATGGGCGCGTTCGCGCGCGGCGACGGGGAGATCGCGCAAGATCTCGAGCGCCGCTACGCCACGTTTCCGCGCCTCAAGGAGCGGCGCACGCAGACCGCCGGGACGCTCTCGGGCGGCGAGCAGCAGATGCTCGCCATCGCGCGCGCGCTCATGGCGCGGCCCAAGCTCCTGCTGCTCGATGAGCCCTCGATGGGGCTCGCGCCGCGGCTGGTCGAGACGATCTTCGACATCGTGCGCGAGATCGCCGCGCAGGGCGTCACGATCCTTCTGGTCGAGCAGAACGCGCGCCTCGCGCTCGAGCTCGCCGGGCGCGGCTACGTCATGGAGTCCGGCACGATCGTGCTCGCCGACGCGGCGAAGAACCTGCTCGCCGACGCGAAGGTGAGGCAGGCCTATCTCGGCGAGGCGGCTGCCTAAGTCGCCCCGGCAACGTCGGCTTGCGTGGTGAAGCTGTCGGCGTAGAACTCGTCCTCCGGCAGCTTGCACACGGTGGTGAAGTCCTTCTTCGCCGATTCGACCATGATCGGCACGCCGCAGGCGTACACCTGGCAGCCCGAGAGATCGGGGAAGTCCTGCATCACCGCGCGGTGCACGAAACCCGTGCGGCCGGTCCAGTTGTCCTCGGGCAACGCGTCGGAGATGACCGGGACGTAGCGCAAGGGCCAGGAGGTGGCCAGCTCGTTCATGTAGAGATCCCTCGGGCGCCGGCCGCCCCAGTACAGGGTCATCTGCCGCTGGATCCCCTTGTGCAGCGCATGCTCGATGATCGCCTTGATCGGCGCGAAGCCCGTGCCGGAAGCGACGAACACGATCGGCTTGTCGGATTCCTCGCGCAGGAAGAAGGTGCCGAGCGGCCCCTCGAAGCGCAGGATGTCGCGCTCCTTCATCCTGGAGAAGACGTGGTCGGTGAACTCCCCGCCCGCGACGTGGCGCACGTGCAGCTCGAGCAGCTCCGCGGCGTGCGGCGGGTTGGCGAGCGAGAAGCTGCGCCGCGCGCCGCCTTTCAGCAGGAACTCGATGAACTGGCCGGCGAGGAAAGCGAGCTTCTCGTTGGCGGGCAGCTTGAGGCTCAACACCATCACGTCGTCGGCGACGCGCTGCATCTTCTGGATGCGGCAGGGCAGCGTCTTCACCTGGATGCCCTTGGCCGCGCCCACGGTGCGTGCTTCCACCACCAGGTCGGAGAGCGGCTTCGCCTGGCAGAGCAGCGCCTTGCCCTGCGCCTTCTCTTCGTCGGTGAGGGCCTTCTTCTGGTATTCGCCGTACTCGACGCGGCCCTCGAGCAGCTTCGCCTTGCAGGTGCCGCAGACGCCGCTGTGGCAGCTGTAGGGCAGCAGATAGCCCTGGCGCAGCGCCGCGGCGAGCACCGTTTCACCTTCCTCGACGGAGAACTGCAGCCCGCTCGGCTGCAAGATAATGCTGTGCATCCCGCTACAATTATGCATGAGCGCGCTCCTGGTCTTGACCAACCTGCCCGATCGCGCGGCTGCGGAGCGCATCGCGGGCCTCCTCGTCGAGCGCAAGCTCGCCGCCTGCGTGAACATCCTCGCCCCCTGCCGCTCGGTCTACCGCTGGAAAGGCCAGGTGCAGCACGAGGAGGAGCACCCGATGCTGATCAAGACCACGGCCGAGCGCTACGCCGCGCTCGAGCAGGGGATCCGGGCCGCCCACCCGTACGAACTTCCCGAGATCATCGCAGTCCCAGTCGAAAGGGGACTGGCCGCCTATCTCGAATGGGTCGCCGCCGAAACGGGGCCGGGGGCATGATTCGCTTGTTCGTCCTGTTGCTGGGCCTGCTCGGCACCGCGCACGCCGCGGGCCCGGAGCTGCTCGAGCCCGAGCAGGCGTTCCGCATGCAGGCGCGAGCGCTCGATGCGCGCACCGTGGAGGTGAGCTTCGCGATCGCCGAGGGCTACTACATGTACCGCGAGCGGTTCAGGTTCGCCGCCGCGCCCGAATCGAAAGCGACGCTCGGCGCGCCGCAGTTCCCGCCGGGGATCCGCAAGACCGACGAGTTCTTCGGCGATGTCGAGACCTACCGCAAGCAGGTCGCGATCCGGCTGCCGGTGCAAAGCGCCGCAGGCACGCTGCAGCTGACGGTGACCTCACAGGGCTGCGCCGACATCGGCGTGTGCTACGTGCCGATGGACAGCCGGGCGACGATCCAGCTCGCCGCGTTCGGCGCTGGGCCCGGGCGCGCGCCGGCGAGCGGGCCCGCGGAGTTCTCGCTGCAGGTGAGCGACTTCGAGATCGCGCGCCTGTTCGAATCGGGCGGGCCGCTCCTGGTGCTCGCGAGCTTCCTCGGCTTTGGCCTCTTGCTCGCCTTCACGCCGTGCGTGCTGCCGATGGTGCCGATCCTCTCGGGAATCATCGTCGGCGAGGGGCGCGAGCTCGGCAAGCTGCGCGCGCTTTCGCTCTCGCTCGCCTACGTGCTCGGCATGGCGCTCGCCTACGCGTTCGCCGGGGTCGCGGCCGCCTGGACCGGGACGATGCTCGCCGCGGCGCTGCAGAACGCCTGGGTGCTGGGCGCCTTCGCGCTCGTGTTCGTGGCGCTCGCGCTCTCGATGTTCGGCGTCTACGAGCTGCAGCTGCCCGGGTTCCTGCGCCAGCCGCTCGCCTCGGCGGGCGGCAGGCTCGCGGGCGGCAAGATCGCCTCGGTGGCGGGCATGGGCGTGCTCTCGGCGATCATCGTCAGCCCCTGCGTCGCCGCGCCGCTCGCCGGCGCGCTGCTCTACATCAGCCAGACGCGCGACATGGCGCTCGGGGGCGCCGCGCTGTTCACCATGGCGCTCGGCATGGGGGTGCCGCTTCTCGTGGTGGGCGTCTCCGAGGGCGCGCTGCTGCCGAAAGCCGGGGTTTGGATGGTGCGCGTGAAGCAGCTCTTCGGCGTGCTGCTGCTCGCGGTCGCGCTGTGGCTCGTCTGGCCCGTGCTGCGGCCCTCGGGCGGCGGCACCGAGTTCGTGCGCGTCGACTCGGTCGCCGAGCTCGACGAGAAGCTGCGCTCGCCCGGCAAGCCGGTGATGCTCGACTTCTACGCCGACTGGTGCGTGTCGTGCAAGGAGATGGAGGCCTTCACCTTCAGCGACCCGCAGGTGAAGCAGGAGTTCGGAAAAATGCTGCTGCTTCAGGCCGACGTGACGGCGAACACCGCCGAACACAAGGCGCTGCTAAAACGCTTTTCGCTTTTCGGCCCACCGGGGATCGTCTTCTTCGACGCCCAGGGCCGCGAGATCAAGGGGCTGCGCGTGATCGGCTTCCAGAGCGCCGAGCGTTTCCGGAAAACCCTTTCTCTCGCGCGAGCTCCGTAGCCGCCTCGAGCGCAAAGTAGGTGAGGATGCCGTCGGCGCCCGCGCGCTTGAAGGCGAGCAGCGACTCCGTGACGCAGCTCTCGGGCAGCCAGCCGTTGGCGATCGCCGCGCGCAGCATCGAATACTCACCCGAGACCTGGTAGACGAAGGTCGGCGCCTTGAACTCGTCCTTCACGCGCCGCAGGACATCGAGATAGGGAAGGCCCGGCTTCACCATCACCATGTCGGCGCCCTCGGCGAGATCGAGGCCCACTTCCCAGAGCGCCTCGTCGCTGTTCGCCGGATCCATCTGGTAGGTCTTCTTGTCGCCCTTGCCGAGGTTCTTCGCCGAGCCCACCGCGTCGCGAAAAGGGCCGTAGAAGCCGGAGGCGTATTTCGCCGAGTAGGCCATGATGCGCGTGTGGATGTGGCCGCGCTTCTCGAGCGCGGCGCGGATGCGGCCGATGCGCCCGTCCATCATGTCGGAGGGCGCCACGATGTCGACGCCGGCTGCGGCCTGCGCGAGCGCCTGCTTCTCCAGCACCTCGAGCGTGACGTCGTTCAGGATGTAGCCGCTCGAGTCGATGACGCCGTCCTGGCCGTGCGAGGTGTACGGGTCGAGCGCGACGTCGGTCATGATGCCGAGCTCGGGGAAGCGCTTCTTCAGCGCGCCGACCGCGCGCGGCACGAGCCCCCTCGGGTTGAGCGCTTCGCGGCCGTCGAGGCTCTTCAGGCGCTGCTCGATCACGGGAAACAGCGCCATCACCGGCACGCGCAGCTTCAGGCACTGCTCGGCCACCGCGAGCAGCCGGTCGACCGTGACGCGCTCGACGCCGGGCATCGAAGCCACTTTCTGAGTGCGGTTTCTGCCCTCGATGACGAATACGGGGTAGATGAGGTCATCGGCCGTCAGCACCGATTCGCGCATCAGGCGCCGCGAGAACTCGTCGCGCCGCATGCGCCGCATGCGCACCGCGGGGAAAGAGCCGTAGATGTTCATGGCGCTGATTTTCTTGGAGGTTTCGGGGCCGGGAACTTTCCCCGGGAGCGGCAATCTTACTCTCAGACGATGTTGATCGTCTCCCGCTTCTCCTCCCTGAGCGGGTTGCCTTAACCAAGTTAAGGCGCTTTTGCCCCCGGTCCGCTTCCCCTTTTACCGGGGGCTTTTTATTTGCCTTCTTGCCCGAGCCAGCGCTCGACGAGCGCGCGCGCCTCGGCGAGCCCTTCGCCTTGCCGGCTCGAGAAAAGCAGCGCCGTCGCCGCGAAGCCCGCCTGCGCGAGCGCATGCCGCGCCTGTGCGAGCGCCCGGGCGCGCTCGGCGCGCGAGAGCTTGTCGGACTTGGCGAGCAGCACGAGCCGCGGCGCGGCCACGGGCGCGAGCCATTCGAGGAAATGGCGGTCGCTCGGCGCGAGCGGGCGGCGCGCATCGGTCAGGAGGACCACGCCCGCGAGCGTGCTGCGCCCGGCAAGATAGTGCGTGATGAGCCGGTCCCAGCCCGCGCGCCCGGCGCGGGGCGCGCTCGCGTAGCCGTAGCCCGGCAGGTCCACGAGCCGGCCGCCGCTCGCGAGCTCGAAAAAATTGATCGTGCGCGTGCGACCCGGAGTCTTGCTGACGAATGCGAGGCGGCGGCGCTCGGCGAGCGCGTTGATCGCGCTCGACTTGCCGACGTTGGAGCGTCCGGCGAAGACGACCTCGGGCCCCGCCCGGGGCGGAAACTCCGCGGGCCTGGCTGCCGAGGCGAGAAAGCGCGCTTGCCGAAGTGGGTGCACCGGGACGCTGCCGAAAGCGGGAAATTCTAATAAAATCGCGCTCTTCTAAGGGGACTCGGGGAGCCGGCATGAAGCGATGGTTGGCGTACGGCGCCGGCGCGGCCGCGTCGTGGGCCATGCTCTCGAGCGCCGGCGCCCTCGCCCAGGGCGCGGCCAAGCCCGATGCGGCGAACGGGCAGAAGATCGCGACCCAGGTGTGCGCGGCCTGCCACGCGCCCGACGGCAACAGCGTCGCGGCGGCGAACCCCAAGCTCGCCGGGCAGATCGCCGACTACCTGTACCGGCAGCTCGCGAATTTCAAGCCGCAGGCGGGCAAGAAGGCCGAGCGCGAGAACGCCGTGATGGCGGGCATGGTGGCCGGTCTTTCCGCCGCGGACATGAAGGATGTCGCCGCCTACTACGCGGCGCAGAAGCTCAAGCCCGCCAAGGCGAGCAACAAGGAGCTCGCCGCGCTCGGGCAGAAGCTCTACCGCGGCGGCAACGCCGCCTCGGGGATGCCGGCCTG
>JBFLYF010000084.1:0-10765 GCA_040756795.1 Pseudomonadota bacterium | reverse complement strand
GCGGCGCTGCCTACGAGGCCCCAGCGCGGATGCAGCATCAGCTCATCCAGCCAGTAGCGCCACGCGCTGTCCTCGCGCGGCGCGCCCGGGCGCATCGCCGCCTCGAGGCATTCGGCGATCCGCACGCCCGGCATCGGCGCGGGCGCGGCCCGCGCCGCGCCGAGCGCCGCGGTGAACAGCTCCGCGATTCCCTTGCCGAGCAGAGCGGAGATCGGCACCACGGGCACGCCGAGCAGCCGTGCCAGGGCCTTCGCGTTCACGTACATGCCCTTGTGCCAGGCTTCGTCGATCCGGTTCAGCGCGAGGATCATCGGCCGGCCGGAGGCGCGCAGCTCGAGCGCGAGCTCGAGATGCGGCGCGAGATCGGTGGCATCGGCCACCTGCAGCACGAGGTCGACCGCGGCGAGCTCGCGCGCCGCCGGGTCCTGCAGCGAGCGCATCGCGGGCAGCTCGAGCACGCTCGCCTCGTCCCGCCCGACCTGCACCGCGCACTCGCGATAGCCGCCGCCTCCCGCGAGCGTTCCGCATTGCGGCATGGTGCTCGCTACTGCGTCGAAGAGCGTCCGCCTGCCCGCCCCCGGCATGCCTGCCAGCGCGATACGCAGCCGCCGCCCGAGCGGCGGCGCGTGGAATCGGAGCACCGATGAACGCACGGACACGAAAAGAGAATTAATATCTTTCGGGCAGGGAGGCTTGACGCAGGTCAACCGGGGCGGGCTGCTGCTGCGCATAATCCGAGGCGAATCGGCTTGAATCGAAAAGGGGAACCGAATCCGATGCACTGTCTTCGGCTGACGGCGGCTTTTGTCCTGCTCGCGGCCGCATCCGCCTTCGCCGCCGCGCAAGACAAGCCCGCCGCCGAGCCGCCCGCGATCGAGAACTCGGTCTGCCTCGCCTGTCACGGCAACAGGGGCTTCGAGGTGGCCGGGCCGGACGGCAAGCCGCGCGCGCTGCACGTGGACAACGAGAAGTTCGAGAAGAGCGTTCACGCGAAGCGGCTGTGCGTCGAATGCCACACCAACATCACCGAGGTCCCGCACGCGCCCGGGACGCGGGTGCGCGTGAGCTGCGTCAATTGCCACGAGGCGGCATGGGCGAAGGCGCGGCAGGAAGGCAAGACCGCGGAAGTCCCGCGGCTCGGCGTGGTCATCGAGCAGATCAACAAGTACCTGCACTCGGTCCATGCGCGGCCGAATCGCGAGGACCAGTCGCGCACCAACGCGACCTGCTACAACTGCCACGAGGCGCACTACGTCTACCCGGCGGCGAGCGAAGGGCGCACCGAGTGGCGCCTTTCGATCCCCGACAAGTGCGGCGCCTGCCACGCCAAGCAGCGCAAGGAATACGCGACCTCGGTGCACGGCAAGCTGGTGCTGGAGGAGAAGAACCAGTACGCGGCGATCTGCTCGGATTGCCACACCACGCACGAGATCGACACGCCCGAGGCGGACTCGACCCGGCTCGCCATCACGCGCAACTGCGGCAACTGCCACGCCGGCAACCTCGCCACCTACACGCGGACCTACCACGGCCAGGTCGGCACGCTGGGCTACGCCTACACGGCGAAGTGCTTCGACTGCCACGGCAGCCACGGCGTCAGGCGCGTCGCCGACCCGGCCTCGACGATGCACCCGGACAACCGGGTCGCGACCTGCAGCAAGTGCCACGTCGGCGCGACGGCCGGCTTCGCCACCTTCGAGCCGCACGCGACGAGCGACGACTTCAAGCGCTATCCCTACGTGTGGCTCGCGACCAAGTTCATGGTCCTGCTGCTGGTGGGCGTGTTCCTGTTCTTCTGGACCCACACCGGGCTGTGGTTCTATCGCGAGTACCGCGACCGGAAAGAGGGCAAGACGCGGCCGCACGTCGTCGTCGACGCGGCGCTGCAGCTTCAGGGCAAGCATTACCAGCGCTTCGGGCCGGTCTGGCGGCTGGCGCACCTCGTGTTCGCGCTAAGCGTCATGACGCTGGTGCTCACCGGGATGACGGTGCTCTTCCCGGAGACCGCCTGGGCAAAAGCGGTCGCCGCGATGTTCGGCGGCCCGAGAACGACGGCGATCGTGCATCGCGTCGCCGCCGCGGTCATGCTCGGGATCTTCTTCCTGCACCTCGTCTATCTCGTGTTCCGCGTAGGGCGCAACTGGCGCGGCTTCGACTGGCTCGGGCCGGCGTCGCTGGTGCCCTGGTGGCAGGACCTGAAGGACATCGTCGCGATGTTCGAGTGGTTCTTCGGGCTCAGGCCCCGGCCGCAGTTCGACCGCTGGACCTACTGGGAGAAGTTCGACTACTGGGCGGTGTTCTGGGGCATGGCGATCATCGGCGGCAGCGGCATGATGCTCGCCTTCCCGCGCGAGACCGCCTCGGTGCTGCCGGGCTGGACGTTCAACGTCGCGACCATCGTGCACGGCGAGGAGGCGATCCTCGCCGCGGTGTTCCTGTTCACGGTGCACTTCTTCAACAACCACTTCCGCCCGGACAAGTTCCCGCTCGACATCGTCATGTTCACCGGCGCGGTGCCGCTCGAGGAGTTCAAGCGCGAGCACGCGCTCGAGTACGAGCGGCTGAGGCAAAGCGGCGAGCTCGCCCGCCGCCTCGTGGACGCCCCGTCGCGGCCGATGACGCTCGGCTCGAAGATCCTCGGCTTCACCCTGATCGCGATCGGCCTCGCCCTGCTGACGCTCGTCCTCGCCAGCATCGCGAAGCGGGTCATCGGCGGCTAGGGCTTCTCTCTGTTGACCTATGTCAAGCGCCTGCGAGAGGCGCTTGATACTGTCAGCGCCATGGTTTCGCGGCTGACCGGCGCCGGCGCAGCGCTTTGGTTGTTCGCCTCGCTCGCGGCGGCGCAGGTTCCCGCGGTCAAGCCCGCCGCGGGCGACGACCTGCGCGCCGTGCTCGCCAACTCCGCCGACATCGCCGAAGGCAGGCGGGTCGCGGAGTCCTCGTGCGCCCGCTGCCACGGCGCGGGCGGCATCAGCACCTCGAAAGGCGTGCCGCATATCGCCGCGCAGCGCGCCGGCTACCTGTACCGCCAGCTGCGCGCCTATCAGCAGCGCGGGCGAACGCAGAACCCGATGGAGGCGGTGGTGCGGTTCCTCAGCGACGAGGCGCTGGTCAAGGTGGCCGCCTACTACGCGAGCCTGGAGCCGGCGCGCCCGCAGCCCGCGGGCAAAACCGCGCCCGAAGTCGACCCGGTGCAGGCGGGCAAGGCGGCGGCGGCCGCGTGCGCCGGCTGCCACGGCGAGAACGGCGTCTCCACCACCCCCGGGATGCCGAGCCTGGTGGCGCTCGACTCGAAGTATTTCGTCGCCGCGATGAACGCCTACCGCGGCGGCCAGCGCAAGCACGACGTGATGAAGTCGTTCGCCGCGGGCCTGGGCGAGGCCGCGCTCGGCAACGTCGCGCTCTACTACGCGCTGCAGAAGCCGGCGCGCGCGCAGACGCCGGCTGCGGGCGACGCGGCCGCCGGGAAGAAGGCCGCGGTCTCCTGCGGCGGCTGCCACGGCGATCTCGGCACGAGCGCGAGCCCCGGCACGCCGAACCTCGCCGGGCAGGACGCGCAGTACCTCGCGGAGGCCACGCGCGCCTACAAGGACGGCGCGCGCCGCGACGAGACGATGAAGGGCCTCGCCGGCGCGCTGGAGGAGGCCGCGATCCGGGACATCTCGGCGTTCTACGCGGCGCAGCAGCCGCAGCCCCTCAACGTGCGCAGGCCGCTCGCGCTCGCCGAGCTCGTCGAGCGCTGCGACCGCTGCCACGGCGCGGGCGGCAACAGCATCGAGCCGCTGATCCCGGCGCTCGCCGCGCAACGCGCCGACTGGCTCGAGCCGGTGCTCGAGGCCTACCGCAGCGGCGCGCGCAAGAGCAGCGCCATGGCCGCGATGTCCGCGCAGCTCACCGAGGCCGACGTGCGCGCGCTCGCCGCGCACTATTCGCGCCAGCCGGCGCGCCCCGTGGTCTACATTCGGCTGCCGGGCCGCTAGCGCAGACGGAGGAAGCATGGCGACCGACCCGACCCGGACCGCGCGCGCCACGCCGCCGCATCCCGCGTTCCTGCATTTTTCCGAGATGCCCTACAGCGCGCGCGTCCTGTACACGGCCACGCTGCTGATCCTCGGCATGGGGTACCTGTTCGCGCTCATCTACCTGTTCCACACCTACTCCGGAAAGGACGGCAACCCGCTGACGCTGTCGTACGAGGACGTGGTGATCGCCTACAGCGGCAGCGGCAAGGACTCGCGCCTGGAGTCGGCGCTGCGCGGCTCGATGTCGGCGATGCTGCCGCGCGAGGAATCCGCGCCGCTCGTCGCCTGGGTGAAGGACGGGGCCGCGCGGCCCGCGTTCGAGAAGGAGATCAAGCCGGTGCTCGAGCGGCGCTGCATGGCCTGCCACGACGGCAGCAACCCGCACCTCGTCAACCTGAACGGCTACGACAACGTGAAGAAGGTCACCGAGCGCGACACCGGCACCGGGATCTTCACGCTGGTGCGCGTCTCGCACATCCACCTCTTCGGCCTCACGTTCGTGTTCTTCGTCGTCGGCTCGATCTTCAGCCACGCCTGGGTGCGGCCGGTGTGGTTCAAGTGCGCGGTGATCGTCCTGCCGTTCGTCAGCCTGATACTCGACGTCAGCTCGTGGTACTTCACCAAGCTGTATCACCCCTTCGCCTGGGTGGTCATGATCGGCGGCGCGGTCATGGGCCTGTCGTTCGCCTACATGTGGGTGGTGTCGATGGTCCAGATGTGGTTCTCCAAGCCGCCCCTGGCGATCGCGCAGAGGAAGGAGCTGCAATGAAACCCATCGTCGCCGCATTGTTGCTCGCGCTGGCGCTCGCCGCCTGCACCGAACAGGGACAGTCGCCCGGCAAGCCGGCGCTCAAGGCGCCCCCCGGCGACGCCGCGGCGGGCAGGGCGTTCGCCGAGCGCGAGTGCAAGGCCTGCCACGGCCTGGACGGCAAGGGCACGGCGCCCGCGATCCCGCATCTCGCCGCGCAGAGCGAGGCGTACCTGGTCCTCGCCCTCAAGGAATACCAGCAGCGCAAGCGCCTGCACGCGGCGCTGCGCGAGATCGCGAGCCACATGACCGAGGCGGACATGCGCAACCTCGCCGCCTTCTACGCGAGCCGCCCGCCGGTGCAGGCCTCCGGCGAGCAGGCGAAGCGGCTGTCGCCCTACGAGCGCGGCAAGGAGCTCGCCGCGGCCTGCGCGAAGTGCCACGGCGTGGACGGCAACAGCGCGGCCGCCGGCATTCCCAGCCTCGCCGGCCAGCAGCCGCACTACCTGGTGGTCGCGATCCAGGAATACCTGCTGAAGGAGCGCAAGGCCGCGCCGATGCACGGTCTGCTGCCGGGCCTCGCCCGGCTCGACATGGAAAGCCTGGCGCTCTACTTCGCGTCGCAGGCTCCCGCGGCGCGCGCAGCGCCCGCCGCGGGCGATCCGGCCCTGGGCGAGCCGCTGAGCGCGGTGTGCGGCGGCTGCCACGGCTCGCACGGCGTGAGCACCGACGGCGCGACGCCCACGCTCGCCGGGCAGGACGCCGCCTACCTGGTGGAGGCGATCAAGGCCTACCGCACCACGCGCAAGCGCGAGAAGATGCGCGCCTACGTCGCGGGGCTCAGCGACAAGGACATCGAGCACCTCGCCGCCTTCTACGCGACGCAGAAATCCAGGCCGGCGGAAAAGGGCCAGACCCTGGTGCAGGAGCTCACCGACAAGTGCGAGCGCTGCCACGGCGCGGCGGCCGGCAGCGCGACCTTCGCGGTGCCCAAGATCCGCGGCCAGGACCGCGACTACCTGATCATGGCGCTGCGCGCCTACCGCGACGACCGGCGCGAAAGCTCGATGATGCACCGCATGAGCCTGCCCTACGGCGACGCGGTGATCGAGAGCATCGCGTCGTACTACGCCGGCTTGCCGGCGAAGTAGCTTCGCGGCGGGGACGGCAGAGCCATTCGCATGCGGCCGCAATCGCTCAAGCTCAAAGTCGGCCTGTACCTGACCGCGGCGCTGCTCGCGGCGCTGCTCGTCTTCACGCTGCTGGTGGTGCGCCACCAGCGCGAGGCGCTGCTTTCGGAGGCGCGCGCGCACGTCACGCACCTCTCGGAGGTGATCACGCAGAGCACGCGCTTCGCGATGCTGCAGAACCAGCCGACCTACGTCGCGCGCATCATCCAGGACGTGGCGCGCCTCGAGGGCATCGCCCGGGTGCGCATCTTCAACAAGGAAGGCCGCATCATGCACTCGACCGACGCCGCGGAGCTGGGCCGCATGGTCGACCGCAAGGCCGAGTCCTGCTCGCAGTGCCACCAGAGCGAGAAGCCGCTCTCGCGCGTGCCGCGCCTCGACCGCTCGCGCATCTTCGCCGCGCCCGACGGCCGGCAGCTGCTCGCCTCGATGGAGGTGGTGCCGAACGAGCCTTCGTGCTACACGGCCGCGTGCCACGCCCACGGCAGGGAGCAGACGGTGCTCGGCGTGCTCGACATCGCCTACTCGCTCGACGAGATCGACCGCACCATGCAGCGCAACACGCTCACCGTCGCCGGCTTTGCGGGGGGCTTCCTGCTGATCGCCGCGTTCGCGGTCGCGTTCCTGGTGCACCGGCTCGTCTACCGGCCGCTGCGCGACCTCGAGGCGGGCGCGCGGCGGCTCGCGGCCGGCGACCTGGAGAACAGCATCCCGGTGCGCAGCGCCGACGAGTTCGGCCGGGTCGCCGCCGCCTTCAACGGCATGACGGTGGCGCTGCGCGAGTCGCAGCGCCAGTGCAACCAGTGGGCGCACACGCTGGAGGAGCAGGTCGCCGAGCGCACGAAGAAGCTGCGCGTCGCCGAGGCCGGCGCCGCCGAGCGCGAGAAGCTCGCCTCGGTCGGGCTGCTCGCCGCCGGCATCGCGCACGAGCTCAACAACCCGCTCACCGGCATCCTCACGTTCTCGCACATGATCCGCAAGAAGATCCCGGACGGCAGCCCGGACGCCGAGGACCTGGACCTGGTGATCCGCGAAACCAAGCGCTGCTCGGCGATCATCCGCAGGCTGCTCGACTTCGCGCGCCAGCGACCGCCGGAGAAGAAGTACGCGGATCTCAACCGCATCATCGGGGACACCGTGCAGCTGATCGAGCGCCCGGCCAACCTGCGCGATGTCCGCATCGCCCTGGAGCTCGATCCGCGGCTGCCGCAGGTGTGGCTCGACGAGGACCAGGTCAAGCAGGTCGTCATGAACATCGTGGTCAACGCGCAGCACGCCATCGCCGGCAAGGGCGGCATCACGGTCCGCAGCCGCCGCCTGCCCGAGCCGAAGGCGCCTGAGCCGGGCGCGCCCGCGGTGCCGATGGTCGAGGTCTCGATCGCCGACACCGGCTGCGGCATCCCGGCGGAGAACCTGAAGCGCATCTTCGACCCGTTCTTCACCTCCAAGGGCGTGGGCAAGGGCACGGGCCTGGGGCTCTCGGTGAGCCACGGCATCGTCAAGGCGCACGGCGGCACGATCGAAGTCGAGAGCAAGGTGGGCGAAGGCTCGATCTTCCGCATCTGCCTTCCGCTCGACCCCGCGGTCGAGGAAGCGCGGGCCGGGGGCGGCCGATGAAGGCGCGCGTCCTGGTGGTGGACGACGAAGAGATCGTCCTGCGCAGCTGCCTGCGCGCGCTCGCCGACACCGGCCACGCGGTCGAGACGGCGCAAAGCGGCGCCGAGGCGCTGGCGAAGGCCGGCGCGGCGCGCTACGACGTGATGCTGCTCGACATCATGATGCCGGGGCTGGACGGCATCGAGGTGCTGCGCCGGGTGAAGGAGACGCATCCCGACCTCGAGGTCGTCATGATCACGGGCCTGGCGCAGATCGAGACCGCGGTGAAGGCGATCAAGCTCGGCGCGTTCGACTACCTGCCCAAGCCGTTCGAGCCGGAGGAGCTGAAGCTGGCGGTGGAACGTGCGCTGGAGCGGCGCCAGCTGCTGCAGGAGAACCTCGCGCTGCGGGGGGAAGTCAGCTCGCGCTACCGGCTGGAGAACATCACCGGCGCGAGCCCCGGGATGCAGGCGGTCTACCGCCTGATCGCGAAATGCGCCCCCACCAACAGCACCGTGCTGCTCACGGGCGAAAGCGGCACCGGGAAGGAGCTGGTGGCGCGCGCCATCCACTACAACAGCCTGCGCAAGGACCGCGCGTTCGTTCCGGTGGACTGCAACGCGCTCTCCGAGAACCTGCTGGAGAGCGAGCTCTTCGGCCACGTCAAAGGCTCTTTCACGGGCGCGGTGGCGAACAAAGCCGGCCTCTTCGAGGCCGCGCGCGGCGGGACGCTGTTCCTGGACGAGATCGGCAACCTGTCGCTCTCGACGCAAGCGAAGCTGCTGCGCGTCATCCAGGAGCGCGAGTACCGGGCGGTGGGCGACACGCGCAGCCAGGAGGCCGACGTCCGGCTGATCGCGGCGACCAACAAGGACCTCGCGGCGATGGTGGCCGCGGGCAGCTTCCGCGACGACCTCTACTACCGCATCAACATCTTCCCGATCCACGTGCCGCCGCTGCGCGAGCGGCGCGACGACATCCCCGCGCTCGCCCAGCATTTCCTCGCCGCCTGCGGCCGCGAGCTGGGCATCAAGAGCGCCGGGTTCTCGGACGAGGCGATGAACCTGCTGATGAGCCACGACTGGCCCGGCAACGTGCGCGAGCTGGAGAACGCGGTGCACCGCGCGCTGATCCTCGCCGGCGCGGAGCGCATCCGCAAGGGCCACCTCGCGAGCTTGGGCGGCGGCGCGCAGGCCTCCGCGCCCGAGGTGCCGCGCACCGGCGAGGAATTGAAGCGCCTGAAGAAAGCGGCGCGCGAGAAGTCGGTCGAGGACCTCGAGAAGCAGTTCGTGCTGGAGGCGCTCAAGCGCAACGCCTGGAACGTGACGCGCAGCGCGAGCGACACCGGCATGCAGCGCGCCAACTTCCAGGCGCTGATGAAGAAGCACGGCGTGCGCCTTCGCGGTGCCGCGGAGGAGAAGGAAGAAAGCTAGAAGCTACTTCGTTTCTTCCTCCACCTCTTCGTACCCCGTCACCATCGCCCTGAAGTGCGCGAGCGGGGTGTGGCCGAGGCTCGCGAGGTAGGGATGCACGAGGATGAACGCGGTGAAGAAGATGAACAGCAGCACGTGCACCGTGTCCACCACGCGCACGCCGCCGAAGAAGTCCACCACGCCGGCGAAGCGCTTCAGGTCCCACAGCAGCACGCCGGTGACGAACTGCAGCGGCACGAGCCACAGCATGATGATCTGGTAGGCCATGCTCTGCAGCGCGTTGAACTTGTGGTACACGCTCAGGTGGTGCGGGTTGGGCTCGCCCTTGAAGATGCCGTAGCCGTAGTAGTAGAGCTGGCGGAAGCTGGCGCGGAAGTGCTTCACCGGCGAGAGCTCCGGGTGATACACGCGGATCTTGTCGGTGAAGAGGTAGAACCCCAGCCAGACGAAGAAGTTGCCGACCAGGATCCAGCCCACCCAGTTGTGCAGGCTGACCGCGCTCCTGAACGACATCACCCCGATCAGCTCGACGTAGCGGATCTGCACCCCGGTGAGGATCAGCGCGATGAAGCCGAGCGCGTTGGTCCAGTGCCAGATCCTGACCGGCAGCGGGTGCACGTAGAGCTTCGCCATGTCGCGTTTCTCCCCGGTCAACCGCGCAATTTCCGCACCACCCAGCGCGCCGCCAGATGCCCGACCGGGAAGGCGATGCCGCCGGCGAGCGCGAGCAGGAACAGGACGTCGAGCAGGGTGCTGCGCGTGCCGCCGATGGCGTAGAACTCCGGCAGCGCGGCCACCGCGAGCGCCGCGCCCAGCACCTCCTTGCGCGCGGCGTGGCGCAGCGGGCGGCCGTCGGCGCCGGTCACCGAGACGGTGACGTTCTGGAACGGCTCGGCGCCCGCGCGGTGGCAGTTGTCGCAGGCCCTGAGCGCCTGCGCGGCGGCCGACAGGCGGTGCGCCTCGGCGTTGGTGCGCAGCTCGACCCGGCCGCGGAACGTCTTCGCCGGCGCGGCCGGGTCCGGATTGATGCGCTTGAGCAGCTCGAGCAGCTCCCGCGCATCGAGCCCGTCGCCGTTCGGGTCGGCCGATTTCGCCAGCTTCTCGAACCAGGGCTCGCCCGCCTTCTCGGCGGCCCAGCCCTTCGCCGCCGGATCGTACAGGCGCAGGTCGAGCATGCGCGGCGCCCCGGGCGCGTGGCAGGCCGCGCAGGACACCACGTCATGATGCAGGCCCGCGTTCGGCAGCCAGCGTCCGTGCTCGCGCAACGCGGCGGAGTGGCAGCCCACGCAGGTCTCGTAGGCGGCCTTCGGCGTCACCGTGTGGAAGCCGTGGCAGCCGCTGCAGGTGGGCGCCACGGGGCTGCCCTCGGCGATGCGCCTGGCGTGGATGCTTTCCTCGTACTGCTTGAACGCCTCGTCGTGGCACTGGCGGCAGGCGCCCGCCTGCGCCACGGAATAGGCGCGCGCCGAGGCGAACCCGCGCGCCTCCCCGGGGTGCGTCTTGAGATCGACCCCGGCGTGGCAGGCGGCGCAGCCGAGCGCGGCGTGCACCGACGCCGAAAACTGCTCGCCCTTCACCTGCAGCGCCACGCTCTCGCCGTTGTCGAAGGACTTGCTCATGCCCTCCTGCGCGTGGCAGGCGAGGCATTTCTGGTCATCCTCCGAGAGCGCGGCCCGTGCCGCGGCCGGCAGCCCGATCGTCAATACGGCCGCGAGCGCCGCTACGAGGTGGCGAAACGAAATCATGGGTGGGCGATGACAGGTAGAAGTCTCGCAG
>JBFLYF010000083.1:0-10768 GCA_040756795.1 Pseudomonadota bacterium | reverse complement strand
CGAGCCTTGCGAGCTGCTCTCGATCAGCAAGCGCGATTTCAACCGCTGCCTGCAGGAGAATTTTGCGATGGCGATGACGGTGATGCGCGGGCTGGTGCGGCGGCTGCGCGAGGCCGACCGCAAGATCGGCAGCCTCGCGCTGCTCGACGTCTACGGCCGCGTGGCGCGGCTGCTGCTCGACATGTCGGAGAACGTCAACGGCCAGAAGATGGTCACCAAGCGCCTGCCGAAGCAGGACATCGCCAAGATGATCGGCGCCTCGCGCGAGATGGTGAGCCGCGTCATGAAGGACCTGCAGATGGGCGGCTACATCGAGATGCGGGGCTCGACCATCGTGCTGCGCGACACCATCATGCTGCGGGACTGACCGGCCGGCCGGCAGCGGCGTCATGGCGGCGGCACAGAAGTCCCAGCGCGGCACCCCCCTTCCGGCGAAGCTCGCGGGCCTGCTGCGCGAGGCGAAGTGGCTGGTGCTCGCCGCGCTCGCCGCCTACCTGGTGCTGGTCCTGGCCACGTTTCAGAGGTCCGACCCGGGCTTCTCGTCGTCTTCCACGGGCGGCGTGACGCAGAACGCCGGCGGCGTTCTCGGCGCGCGGGTCGCCGACGCGCTGCTCTCCACGTTCGGCGTCTCGGCCTACTGGTGGGTCGCCCTGTGCCTGCTCGCCGTCGCCTGGGGGTACCGGCGGCTCGACGGCAAGGCGCCCGAAGGCCGCAAGCAGGACCGCCGCCCGCTGTGGGTCGCCCTGAGCGGCTTCGCGATCCTGCTGCTCGCCAGCTCGGCGCTGGAGGCGCTGCGCCTCTACAGCCTGCAGGTTGCGCTTCCCCAGGGGCCGGGCGGGATCCTGGGAGACGTCGTCGGATCGTTCGCCTCCGGCGCGATCGGCTTCACCGGCGCGACGCTGATGCTGCTCGCGCTGGCGGCGGCCGGCTTCAGCCTTTTCATCGGCGTGTCCTGGCTGCGCATCGCCGAATGGACCGGCCTCGCGCTCGAGTCCGCCTGGGCGCTGGCGCGCGGCGCCCTGGAGCGACGCCGCGACGAAAGGATCGGGGAGCACGCGCGCGCGGAGCGCACGCACGTCGTGGAAGCCGAGCGCAAGCGCGAGGAGGAGCACGCGCCGCTGGTGATCGCGCCGGCGCCGCCGGAGATCAGGAAATCGGAGCGCGCACAGCGCGAGAAGCAGGCGCCGCTGTTCGACCACCTGCCCGACACCCCGCTGCCGCCGTTGAAGCTCCTCGACGAGCCGGGCAAGGAAAGCGCGACCGCGGTGAGCGCGGAAACGCTCGAATTCACCTCGCGCCTGATCGAGAAGAAGCTCTCCGATTTCGGCGTCTCGGTGAAGGTGCTCGCCGCCTACCCGGGGCCGGTGATCACGCGCTACGAGATCGAGCCCTCGGTGGGCGTCAAGGGCAGCCAGATCGTGAACCTGGTGAAGGACCTGGCGCGCGCGCTGTCGGTGGTCGCGATCCGCGTCGTCGAGACCATCCCCGGCAAGTCGTGCATGGGGCTGGAGATCCCGAACCCGCACCGCCAGGAGGTGCGCCTCTCGGAGATCCTCGGCTCGGAGACGTACGCCAGCTCGCATTCGCACCTCGCGCTCGCGCTCGGCAAGGACATCGCGGGCAACCCGGTGATCGCCGATCTCGGGCGCATGCCGCACCTGCTGGTGGCGGGCACCACGGGCTCGGGCAAGTCGGTGGCGATCAACGCCATGATCATGTCCTTGCTCTACAAGTCCGAGCCCCGGCACGTGCGCTTCATCCTCATCGACCCGAAGATGCTCGAGCTCTCGGTCTACCAGGGCATCCCGCACCTGCTCGCGCCGGTGGTCACCGACATGAAGCAGGCGGCCAACGCCCTTCACTGGTGCGTCGCCGAGATGGACCGGCGCTACAAGCTGATGAACTGGCTGGGGGTGAGGAACCTCTCGGGCTACAACCACAAGGTCGCCGACGCCGAGAAGCACGGCCGCACGCTGGAAGACCCGAACACCCTCGCCTTGGGCGAGCCGCAGCCGCTCAAGGCCTTGCCGGTGATCGTGGTGGTGATCGACGAGCTCGCCGACCTGATGATGGTCACCGGCAAGAAGGTCGAGGAGCTGATCGCGCGGCTCGCGCAGAAAGCCCGGGCCGCCGGCATCCACCTCATCCTCGCGACCCAGCGTCCCTCGGTCGACGTCATCACGGGCCTCATCAAGGCCAACATCCCGGCGCGCATCGCCTTCCAGGTGGCCTCCAAAGTCGACTCGCGCACCATCCTCGACCAGTCCGGGGCGGATGCGCTGCTCGGCTCGGGCGACATGCTCTACCTGCCGCCGGGCACGGGGCTGCCGCAGCGCGTGCACGGCGCGTTCGTCGCCGACCAGGAGGTGCACAAGGTGGTCGAGCACCTCAAGAGCCTCGCCGCGCCGGAGTACCTCGACGACGTGCTCGAGCCCGCCGCGGCCGAGGAGGGCGCCGCCGGCGGCGAGGGCGAGCCGGGCGGCGAGAAGGACCCGCTTTACGACCAGGCCTACGAGATCGTGGTGCGCACGCGCCGGCCCT
This sequence comes from Pseudomonadota bacterium, assembly GCA_040756795.1. Taxonomy (GTDB): domain Bacteria; phylum Pseudomonadota; class Gammaproteobacteria; order Burkholderiales; family SG8-39; genus RBG-16-66-20. The sequence continues at coordinate 8,227 of JBFLYF010000083.1, read as the reverse complement.
CCATCTCGCTCGTGCAGCGCCACCTGCGGATCGGCTACAACCGCGCCGCGCGCCTGATCGAGGACATGGAGCGCGCCGGCGTCGTCTCGCCGATGCAGTCGAACGGCAATCGCGAGGTGCTCGTGCCGGCGAAGGTGGAGTAGCAGATGGTCCGGTTTGCTTTTTTCTCCCTGTTGATCCTTTTCACGGCGGGCGCCGGCGCCGCGAGCCTGGAGCGCTTCCAGAACTACGCGCGCACCACCCAGTCGGGGCACGCGGATTTCGAGCAGAGGGTCTACGACAAGAGCGGCAAGCTCGTGCAGGAGTCGAGAGGCCGCTTCACCTTTCAGCGCCCGGGGCGCTTTCGGTGGAGCTACGCCAGGCCGCCGCAGGTGATCGTCGGCGACGGCGAGCGGGTCTGGATCCACGACCCGGATCTCAACCAGGTCACGGTGCGGCGCGTGGCGCGCGCCCTCGGCGCCACGCCCGCGGCGCTGCTCGCGGGCAGCGCCGACCTCGACAAGGCATTCGAGCTCTCGGAAGCCGGCGAGCGCGACGGCTTCGAGTGGCTGGAGGCGAAGCCGCGCGAGCGCGAAGCCGGCTTCGAGCGCATCCGCCTCGGGATGGGGCTCACCGGGGTGGAGGCGATGGAGCTGCTCGACCATTTCGGCCAGACCACGGTGCTGCGCTTCCGCAACGTGGTGCGCAACCCGAGAATCGATCCGGGGACATTCCGCTTCAGCCCGCCCAAGGGAGCCGATGTCCTTGGGAACGACTGACCTGTTCGGCAGGCCCGGGCCGGCGGCACACGAGGGAGCGGCGTCTTCGGCGCCGCTGGCGGACCGCCTGCGCCCGCGTACGCTCGACGAGATGGTGGGGCAGCGGCACCTGCTCGGCCCGGGCAAGCCGCTGCGCGTCGCGTTCGAGGCGAAGACGCCGCACTCGATGATCCTGTGGGGGCCGCCGGGCTCGGGCAAGACCACGATCGCGCGCCTCATGGCCCGGGCGTTCGACTGCGAGTTCATCGCGCTGTCGGCGGTGTTCTCGGGCGTCAAGGACATCCGCGACGCCGTGCTCGCCGCGGAGCAGGCGCTCGCGGCGCGCAGCCGGCGCACGATCCTCTTCGTGGACGAGGTGCACCGCTTCAACAAGGCGCAGCAGGACGCGTTCCTGCCTTACGTCGAGCGCGGCACGCTGACCTTCGTGGGCGCCACCACCGAGAACCCGTCCTTCGAGGTGAACTCGGCGCTGCTCTCCAGGGCTTCGGTTTATGTTCTCGAAGGTCTTTCCGATCCGGATCTTTTGACCTTGCTTTCAAGAACGGGAATCGAGCTGGATGAAAGCGCCAAGAGCAGGCTCATCGGGTTCGCCGATGGGGATGCGCGTCGCCTGCTGAACGCGGTAGAGGTTCTCGAAGTTGCTTCAAAAACCACGAATCAAGCCATTACCGGGAAATTCGTGGAAGAAACACTTGCAAGAAATCTGCGCCGCTTCGACAAGGGCGGCGAGCAGTTCTACGACCAGATCTCGGCGCTGCACAAGGCGGTGCGCGGCTCGGATGCCGATGCCTCGCTCTACTGGCTGGTGCGCATGCTCGACGGCGGCGCCGATCCGCTGTACCTCGCGCGGCGCATCGTGCGCATGGCGGTGGAAGACGTGGGCCTGGCCGATCCGCGCGCGCTGCGCCTCGCGCTCGACGCGGCAGAAACCTACGAGCGCCTCGGCTCGCCCGAGGGCGAGCTCGCGCTCGCCGAGGCGGTGCTGTATCTCGCCGCTACGGCGAAGTCGAACGCCGCCTACCTCGCCTATAATGCGGCGCGCGAGTTCGTCTCGCGCGACGGCACGCGCCCGGTGCCGCTGCACATCCGCAACGCCCCTACGCGCCTCATGCAGGACCTGGGCTACGGCAGGGACTACCGTTACGCGCACGACGAGGAAGACGCGTTCGCGGCGGGCGAGAACTACTTCCCCGAGGGCATGCCGGAGGTGAGCTGGTACCGGCCCGCCGGCAGGGGCCTGGAAGGCAAGATCCGCGAAAAGCTGGACGAGCTGAGAAAGAAGAATTCCGCAGCGCTCAAGAAGAGAAGATGATCGACATCAACCTGCTTCGCAGCGACGCGGACGGCGTCGCCAGGCGGCTCGCCGCGCGGGGCTACGCGCTGCCCGTCGCCGAGTTCCAGGAGCTGGAGCATCAGAGAAAGAAGATTCAGACGAGTACCGAGAATCTTCAGTCAATGCGCAATCAGCTGTCGAAGCGGATAGGCCAGGCAAAGGCGAAGAAGGATGAAAGTGCCGTCGCCGATCTGATGGCGCAGGCAGCCGGGCTCGGGAACCAGCTCAAGGAGATGCAGCTGGAGAATGACGCCGTCCAGGCGAGGCTGCACGAGTTCGTCTCGCTGATCCCGAACATCCCGCACGAGAGCGTCCCGGTCGGGAGCAGGCCGGAGGACAACCGGGAGCTGCGCCGCTGGGGCGAGCCGCGCAAGCTCAATTTCCCGGCCAGGGACCACGTCGACGTCGGCGGCGCGCTCGGGCTGCTCGACTTCGAGACCGCGGCCAAGCTCGCCGGCACGCGCTTCGCGGTGATGAAGGGCGCGGTCGCGCGCCTGCACCGCGCGCTCGCGCAGTTCATGCTCGACGTGCACACGCGCGAGCACGGCTACACCGAGGTCTACGTGCCCTACATGGTGACTGGCGCCTGCGCCGACGGCGTCACCAGCCTCGCCAAGTTCAAGGGCGATCTCTTCAAGCTGGAGGACCGCGACCTCTACCTCATCCCCACCGCCGAGACCCCGGTCACCAACTTCGTGCGCGGCGAGATCCTGGCGCTCGATGCGCTGCCGCTCAAGTACGTCTGCCATTCGCCGTGCTTCCGCTCGGAGGCGGGCGCCGCGGGCAAGGACACGCGCGGCATGATCCGCAACCACCAGTTCGACAAGGTGGAGCTGGTGCAGATCGTGCACCCGGCGAAGTCCTACGAGGGGCACGAAGAGCTGACCGCGCATGCCGAGACGATATTGCAGCGCCTCGAGCTGCCCTACCGCGTCGTGACGCTCTGCACCGGGGACACCGGCTTTGCCGCGGCGAAGACCTACGACCTGGAGGTGTGGCTCCCCGGCCAGGACGCCTACCGCGAGATCTCCTCGTGCTCGAACTTCGAGGCTTTCCAGGCGCGGCGCATGCAGGCGCGCTTCCGCAACGAAAGAGGCAAGGCCGAGCCGGTGCACACCCTGAACGGCTCGGGGCTCGCGGTGGGCCGCGCGCTCATCGCGGTGCTGGAGAACTTCCAGAACGCCGACGGCTCGGTGACGGTTCCGGCGGCGCTGCGCCCCTACATGGGCGGCGCCGAGACGATCACCCGCCCCTGATAGAATCCCGCCCTCGTCCGACCACGCGGAGAGATGGCAGAGTGGTCGATTGCGGCAGACTCGAAATCTGTTGTACCCGTGAGGGTACCGGGGGTTCGAATCCCTCTCTCTCCGCCATCGTTTTCCTGCGATGGCTCCGGCCGAGAATTCGGCGCCACACCCGAGGAGGAGCGTCATGACCGATTCCGTGAAGTACGTGCTCGACGAGTCGCGCATCCCGAAGCGCTGGTACAACATCATGGCGGACCTGCCCTCGCCGCCGCCCCCGGTGCTGCACCCGGGGACCCTGAAGCCGGTCGGGCCGGACGACCTGGCGCCGCTCTTCCCGATGGCGCTCATCCTGCAGGAGGTTTCGCAGGACCGCGAGATCGACATCCCCGAGCCGGTGCGCGAGATCTACAAGCAGTGGCGTCCTTCCCCGCTTTTTCGCGCGCGGCGCCTGGAGAAGGCGCTGCAGACGCCGGCCAGGATCTACTACAAGTACGAGGGCGTCTCCCCCGCCGGGAGCCACAAGCCGAACACCGCGGTCGCGCAGGCCTTCTACAACAAGGAGGCGGGGGTGAAGAAAATCACCACCGAGACCGGCGCCGGCCAGTGGGGCAGCGCGCTCGCGATGGCGGGCGCGTTCTTCGGCCTGGAGATCAAGGTCTTCATGGTGCGGGTGTCCTACAACCAGAAGCCGTACCGGCGGGCCCTGATGGAGACTTTCGGCGCGAAGTGCGTTCCCTCGCCCTCGCCCGAGACCAATTCCGGGCGCGCGATCTACGAGAAGAACAAGGACCACCCCGGCAGCCTCGGCATCGCGATCTCGGAGGCGGTCGAGGTCGCGGCGACCAACGACGACACCAAGTACGCGCTCGGCTCGGTGCTCAACCACGTGCTCATGCACCAGACCGTGGTCGGCCAGGAGGCATTGGCGCAGCTCGAGATGGCGGGCGACTACCCCGACATCGTCGTAGGCTGCACCGGCGGCGGCTCGAACTTCGCCGGCATCGCCTTTCCCTTCATCGGCGCGCAGCTGCGCGGCGGCAGGAAGGTGCGCGTGATCGCCGTCGAGCCCGCGGCCTGCCCCTCGCTGACGCGCGGCAGGTACGCCTACGACTTCGGCGACACGGGGCACCTCACGCCGCTGGTCAAGATGCACACGCTCGGCTCGACCTTCGTCCCGCCGTCCTTCCACGCCGGGGGGCTGCGCTACCACGGCATGGCGCCGCTCGTGTCGCATTGCCAGGAGCTGAAGCTGATCGAGTCGTGCGCCTACACGCAGACCGAGGTCTTCTCGGCCGGCGTGCAGTTCGCGCGCGCCGAGGGCATCGTGCCCGCGCCCGAGGCGAACCACGCGGTGAAAGGCGCGATCGACGAGGCGCTGCGCTGCAAGACCGAGGGGAAATCGCGCGCCATCCTCTTCAACCTCTGCGGCCACGGCCACTTCGACATGCAGGCCTACATGGACTACTTCGCCGGCAAGCTCAGCGACCAGAGCTACGACGAGAAGGAGCTGGCGATGGCGCTGGCGGGCCTGCCCTCGGTCCCGGCCTAGCCTCCAGCAGCTTCACCAGCGCGAGCAGCGTGCGATTCGCCGGGGTGCGAACGCCGAGCGCCTCGCCCTTGCGCACCACGACCCCGTTGAGATGGTCGATCTCGCTCTTCTTTCCCCGCGCGAGATCCTGCGCGGTCGAGGAAAGCTGCCCCGCCATGGTCCGGGCAAGCCCCTGCACGACAGCGTGCAGGTCGCCGGGTACCTGCACCCCGGCGGCGCGCGCAACCGCGAGGCACTCGTCCACGACGTCGCGCATCACGGCCGGCACGCCCGCGCCCTGCACGAGCTTTCCATAGGGAAGCTGCGTGATCGCCGAGAGCGCGTTGTAGGCGCAGTTGACGATGAGCTTCGCCCACAGCGCGCCGCTCACGTCTTCCGAAACTTCCACCGGCACGCCGGCCGCCCGGAACGCGGCGGCGATCGCCTCGCTCGCGCCTGCGCGAGCGATCACGAGCTCGCCGCGGCCGTGGTGGCGCACATGCCCCGCGCCCGCCATCTCGACCGCCACGTACACCACGGCGAGGATCACTTCGCGCCCGAGCGCCGCCGCCAGCCGCTCCGCGTTGTCGACGCCGTTTTGCAGCGTCAGCACGGCCACGTCGCGCTCGAGCCAGGGCGCGAGCGCCCTGCCGGCGGCCTCGGTGTCCGGGGATTTCACCGCGAAGAGGACGAACTCGGCGCCGCGCACCGCATCCGGCCCGGTGCTCCCCTGCACCCGCACGCGCTCGTCGAATGCGCTCGTCTGGATCCGCAGACCGGAGCGCCGCACCGCTTCGACGTGCTGCGGCCGCCCGATGAGCGCCACCTCGTGCCCGGCGCGCGCGAGCATGCCGCCGTAGTAGCAGCCTACGGCGCCTGCGCCCATCACCGCGATCCTGCGCATTCGAGCTTTCCCGCCAGAGTTCGCGCCGTGCATTCTAGCGGTCTCCGTCCCGGTAGAATTCCCCGTCCGGGGAAATGACACAGCGGGCCGCCCAGCAGGACTACGAGCTGCGCTTCGAGCCGAGCGCCAGGCGCGTGCGCGTCGAGTTCAACGGCACCCTGATCGCCGACTCGGCGCGCGCGATCGTCCTGCACGAGACGCGCCTTCCGCCCGCCTACTACTTCCCGCAGGCGGACGTGCGCATGGACCTGCTCGAGAAGACGGACTTTCACACGCACTGCCCGTTCAAGGGCAACGCGAGCTACTGGACGCTGAGGGTCGGCGGCGAGGCGGTGGAGAACGCCGCCTGGGCCTACGAGGAGCCGTACCGCGACGCCGAGCCGATCCGCGGCTACCTGTCCTTCTACCGCAACAAGGTCTCGGCGCTCTACGCGGGCGAGCAGGAGGTGCGCGCGGCCGTCGCCGCCGACGTACAGGGCATGCACGGCAATCCGCTCGCCAACTGGCTGCTGAAGGAGGCCTGGAAGGCCGCTTCCAGCGCCGAGCTCGCCGAGCAGTTCTTCGGCGACCTGCGCGACGCCGGCGTGCCGCTGGCGCGCAGCACCGTGATCATGCCCACGCTGCACCCGCAGGTGGTGGCGACGGTGCTGGTGTGGCGCGCGGACCAGCCGGGGATCCGCGTCATCGCCGAGCCGCACGACATCCTGCACCAGCCGCGTTTCGCCGACAGCCCGTTCGCGCCGATCATGCGCGGCGCGGGCGGCGTGCGCCGGCGCCTCGAGGAGCCGGATTGCCCGCTCGACTTTCCCGTGGTGCGCGAGCTGAAGGCCGAGGGCGCGACCGACTACGTGGCGATGCCGTTCCGCTTCTCCGACGGCCAGATCAACGTCATGTCGATGACCTCGTTCGCCGCGGGCGGCTTCAGCACCGCGCACATGGGCCAGATCTACGAGGTGCTGCCGATGCTCGGCCGCGTGTTCGAGGTGCACGCGCTGCGCCGCACCGCCACCGGGCTGCTCGAGACCTACCTCGGGCAGAGCACCGGCAGGCGCGTGCTCGACGGCCTGGTCAAGCGCGGCGACGGCGAGCACATCCACGCGGTGATCTGGTTCTGCGACTTCCGCGACTCGACACCGCTCTCCAACAGCATGGGGCGCAGCGCCTACCTGCGCCACCTCAATCGCTTTTTCGAGTGCATGGCGGGCTCGGTGCTGGAAAGCGGGGGCGAGGTGCTGCGCTACATCGGCGACGCGGTGCTCGCCATCTTCCCGATCGCCAAGGCGGCGGGCGCCGGGCGCGCGACCGCCACGCGCATGAGCGAGGCCTGCGCGCGCGCGGTGGCGGCGGCGAAGCTCGCCACCGAGCGCATCAAGGCGATGAACGCGAAGCACCCGGACAAGCCGCCGCTGCGCTTCGGCATCGGCCTGCACCTCGGCATGGTGACCTACGGCAACATCGGCGTCTCCGAGCGCCTCGAGTTCACCGTCATCGGGCCCGCGGCGAACGAAGCCGCGCGCGTGGAGAGCATGACCAAGGAGCTGAAGAGGAACGTGCTCACCTCGGAGGCGTTCGCCAGGGCCTACAGCGGCGAGCTCGTCTCCGTCGGCCGCCACGCGCTGAAAGGCATCGAGGGGGAGCGCGAGCTCTTCACGCTGCCCGGATGAGCATGACCGACGTCGCCATCATCGCCGCGCCGCGCGACGGCGAATTCGTCAACGCCGTGCGCGAGCTCCTGCGGCGGGCGGGCATCGCCGCGACCGCCACGCAGTCGATGCCGGCGCAGCTGCCGCCCAAAGTCGTCGTGCTTTGGAGCGCCGACCTCGAGCGGACACGCTCGGTTGACGCCCAGTCGCTCGTCGGGCTCTGGTCCGAAGGCCGCCTTGCGATGGTGCGGCGGGACCAGACCGCCTTGCCGCTCGGCATGCGCGATCTGCCTTCGCTGCCTCCGGAAACGACGCCAGACGGGATTCGTAATGCGCTGGGCGCGGTCGGTCCAAAGGTGCTCCGGAGCAAGCCGGAGAGCGAGCCGGCAACGACGAAGCCAGCCGAAGCGCCGAAAGCAAAGTCGCCGGTTCGCCCGATTATCGGCGCGGTACTGGCGGTCATGCTCGTCGGCGGCGGCGCGTACTACTACCTGACCGCGGAGCAGCGCGCCAAGCAGGCCGAGCTCACCGCGAGGCTCGAGGCGGCCGCCAAGGCGAGCGAAGACCTGAACAAGGCCAGGCAGGCCCGGGTCGAGGCACAGAAGAAACTCGCCGAGGCGAGAGCCGCCGAGCTCGAAGCCATCAAGCGCGGCGACAAGGAAGCCGTGGTGAAGCTCGGGCAAGAGCGCAAGCGCGCGGAGGCCGAGACCGCCAAGCAGGTGGAGATCGTCCAGCAGAGCGAATCCGCGCGACAGAAGACGATCGACGACGCAAGGAAAGCGCAGGAAGCCGCCAAGCACGCCAAGGCCGAGCC
>JBFLYF010000082.1:0-10835 GCA_040756795.1 Pseudomonadota bacterium | reverse complement strand
CGAGCTGCCGGCGATCGCCTACGAGGCGCTCGCGCGGGGCAGCAGCGCGCAAGCCGCGTGGCAGACGGCGCTCGAGGCCGAGATCGCCGACTACGAGAGCGCGAGTTTCCCTTACTTCCGCGCGCGTGCTTCCGACCTGCGCGACTTGCGCGACCGCGTGCTCGAAGCGCTGTTCGGTACCGCCAACGAGCCGATCCCGCCCGGTGCGATCGTCGTCGCGGACGACCTCGCGCCCTCGCGCTTTCTCGCCGCCGACTGGGACGGCGGCGGGATCGTGCTGCGCCGGGGCAGCGCGACCAGCCACGTCGCGATCCTGGCGCGCTCCAAGGGCGTGCCGATGCTGGTCGGCGTCGATACCGAGCGCCTGAACGGCCACCGCGAGGCGCTGCTCGACGCGGAGGAAGGCGTGCTGATCCTCGACCCCGATGCGCGGGAGCGCGGCGAGTTCGAGCGGCGCCGCGCCGCGCATGCCGCGCGCCTCGCCGAGGAGGCCGTACACCTTGCGCGCGAGGCGACCACCGCGAACGGCGAGCGCGTCCGGGTGCTGATCAACATCGGCGGCCCGGAGGACCTCGCCGCGATCGACCCGGCGCACACCGACGGCATCGGCCTGATGCGCACGGAGTTCATGTTCCACGGCCGCGAGCGGCTGCCCGACGAGGACGAGCAGTACCGCGCCTACTGCCGCGTCGTCGAATGGGCGCAGGGCCGCCCGGTGACCATCCGCACGCTGGATGCGGGCGGCGACAAGCCGGTCGCGGGCCTGACGCTCGAGGGCGAGAGCAACCCCTTTCTCGGTGTGCGAGGCGTGCGCCTGTCGCTGCGGCGGCCCGAGGTGTTCGCCGCGCAGCTGCGCGCGCTGGCGCGCGCCGCGATCGTCGGGCCGCTCAAGATCATGGTGCCGATGGTGACCACGCCCGAGGAGTTCGCGCGCTGCCGCGCGCTGCTGGTGCACGCAGTGGCGGAGCTCGACGCGAAGGGCGTGCCGGCGCGGCGCCCACCGCTCGGCATGATGGTCGAGGTCCCGGTCGCGGCGCTCGAGATCGAGCGCTTCGACGCCGACTTCTACTCGATCGGCAGCAACGACCTGATCCAGTATCTGAACGCCGCGAGCCGCGATGCGCCCGAGCTTGCAGCGCTCGGCCGCCCGAGCAGCGGCCTGTGGCGCCTGATCCGCGCCGTGTGCGAGCACGGCCGCCGCAGCCGGCGCGAGGTCACCCTGTGCGGCGACCTGGCGAGCGATCCGCACGCCGCGGCGGCGCTGCTCGAATGCGGACTGCGGGCGCTCTCGGTGACACCAGCGTCGATCGCCGCGGTGAAGGCCGCGGTGGCGCGGCACGAGACCCGCGCATGAGCCTGCCCGCGCGGCCCGAAGGCGCGCCCGAGCACGTGGACGCCTACAAGCGGGTGCTGCAGCGCGTGCTCGACAGCCGCCCCTCGGGGATGCGCCAGCGCCTTGCCGAGGCGCTCGGCAAGAACCGCAGCTTCATCTCGCAGATCTGCAATCCCGGCTATGCGACGCCGATCCCGGTGCAGCACGTCGAGAGCATCTTCGAGATCTGCCATTTCTCGCCGCTCGAGCGCGAAGAGTTCCTGGCGGCCTACCGGCGGGCGCATCCGCGCCGGCTGCAGCTGCACAAGGAGCGCGAGCGGGTGCGGCGCGTGACGCTCGCGTTGCCCGACCTCGGCGATGAGGCGAAAAACCGCCAGCTCGAGGTGACACTCGCGGCGTTCGCCGAGAAACTCGCGGCGCTGCTGCGTGGACGCTAGGAGGATGAAAAAACTCATCAACGCGGTCGACGGCGTGATCGGCGAGAGCCTCGCAGGGCTGGCGCTCGCGCATCCGGAGCTGCTGGTGCTCGGCGAGGGCGGCGGGTTCGTGCGCCGCACCCGGCCCAAGCGCGGCAAGGTCGCGCTCGTCTCCGGCGGCGGCTCGGGCCATGAACCGCTGCATGCCGGGTTCGTGGGCCACGGCATGCTGGATGCCGCTTGCCCGGGCCAGGTTTTCACTTCTCCCACCCCCGACCAGATGCTGGCGGCTACGAAGGCGGTGGACGCCGGCGCGGGAGTCCTCTACATCGTGAAGAACTACGAGGGCGACGTGATGAATTTCGACATGGCGCGCGAGATGGCGGGCGGCAACGTCGAGGCGGTCGTCACCAACGACGACGTCGCGGTGGAGAACTCCTCGTACTCGACCGGGCGCCGCGGCGTGGCCGGTACCCTGGTCGTGGAGAAGATCGTCGGCGCGGCGGCCGAGGAGGGGCGCGACCTCGCCGCGCTCAAAGCGCTCGGCGAGCGGGTCAACGCAGCGACGCGCTCGATGGGCGTGGCGCTCACCAGCTGCACGGTGCCCGCGGCGGGCAAACCGACCTTTCAGCTCGGTGCCGACGAAATGGAGATGGGCGTCGGGATCCACGGCGAGCCCGGGCGCCGGCGCGTGAAACTGATGTCGGCGGATGCGATCGCAGCCGAGATCCTGCAGCCCGTCATCGCCGACCTGGGCGCGGCCGCGCAGGGCGAGGCGCTGCTGCTGGTCAACGGCTTCGGCGGCACGCCGCTCGTCGAGCTCTACGTCATGGTCCACGCCGCGCGGCGCATTCTGGATCGCTCCGCGGTGCGCGTCGTGCGCTCGCTCGTCGGCAGCTACGTCACCTCGCTCGACATGGCGGGCTGCTCGCTCACGCTGACGATGCTCGACGAGGAGCGCAGGCGCCTGTGGGACGCCCCGGTGCACACGGCGGCGCTGCGCTGGGGGATGTAGCGGACAATTTGTCCGGGCGATTCGCCGAATTTATCGCTCTCGCGGGCCCGCGAAGCTAAACTTAGCATTTTTTGCAGGGAACCGTCTATGAGCATTCGAGTCGCGATCAACGGATTCGGCCGCATCGGGCGCATGGTGCTGCGTGCCCATTACGAGGGCGGCAGGAAGCACAAGCTGCAGTTCGTCGCGATCAACGACCTCGGCGACGCGGCGACCAACGCGCATCTCCTGAAGTACGACACTGCCCATGGGCCGTTCCCGGCCAAAGTCGAGGTCAAGGAAAAAAATATCGTCGTAAACGGGGACAGCATCCAGGTGCTCGCGGAGCGCGACCCGGCGAAGCTCCCCTGGAAGGCGCTCGGCGTCGACCTCGTCTTCGAATGTACGGGCCTGTTCACCAGCAAGGCGAAGGCGGGCGCGCACCTCGCCGCGGGCGCGAGGAAGGTGATCATCTCGGCGCCGGGCGAGAAGGACGTCGACCGCACCGTGGTGTTCGGCGTGAACCACAAAACCCTCAAGGGCTCGGACAGCGTGATCTCGAACGCCTCCTGCACCACCAACTGCCTCGCGCCGCTCGTCAAGGCGATCGACGACCGCATCGGCGTCGCCTCGGGGCTGATGAACACGATCCACTCGTTCACCAACGACCAGGTGCTGACCGACGTCTACCACAAGGACCTGCGCCGCGCCCGCGCCGCGGGCCACAACATGATCCCTACCAAGACGGGCGCCGCCGCGGCGGTGGGCTTGGTGCTGCCGCACCTGAACGGCAAGCTCGATGGCTACTCGATCCGCGTTCCGACCCTCAACGTTTCGATCGTAGACCTCACCTTCGTCGCGAAGCGCCCGACCACGGTCGAGGAGGTGAACAAGGCGGTCAGGGCCGCGGCGGAAGCGGAGCTGAAAGGCGTGCTCGAGTACAGCAGCGAGCCGCTCGTGTCCTCGGACTTCAACCACAACCCGGCGAGCTCGATCTTCGACTCGACGCTCACGCGCGTCTCGGACGGGACGCTCGTCAAGGTCTCGTCGTGGTACGACAACGAGTGGGGCTTCTCCAACCGCATGCTCGATGTCGCCGCGGCTTTCGCCGAAGTCGGCGCCGAGGTCGCGACCGCGAAGTAGATGAAGTTCAAGCGGATGGCCGCGGCCGAGCTGCGCGGCAAGCGCGTGCTCATCCGCGCGGACCTGAACGTCCCGCAGGACGATTCCGGCAACATCACCGACGACACGCGCATCCGCGCGTCGGTGCCCGGCATCAAGCTCGCGCTGGAGAAAGGCGCGGCCGTGATGGTGACCTCTCATCTCGGCAGGCCGAAAGAGGGCGTCTTCGATGAAAAGGACTCTCTCGCGCCGGTCGCGAAACGCCTGGGTGAGCTTTTGGGTTTTCACATTGAATTGATCCGGAACTGGATCGACGGCGTGAGCGTCTCGCCGGGCAAGGCCGTGCTTCTCGAAAACTGCCGCTTCAACGTCGGCGAGAAGGCGGATGACGAAGGGTTGGCGAGGAAGATCGCCGCGCTTTGCGACGTCTACGTCAACGACGCCTTCGGCACCGCGCACCGGGCGGAAGCGACCACCCACGGCGTTGCGCGCTTCGCCAAGGTCGCCTGCGCGGGGCCCTTGATGGCCGCCGAGCTCGACGCGCTCGGCAAGGCGCTCGCGAATCCCGCGCGGCCGCTCATCGCCATCGTCGCCGGCTCGAAGGTCTCGACCAAGCTCACGATCCTGGAAGCCCTGGCGAAGAAGGTCGATCAGCTGATCGTCGGCGGCGGGATCCTGAATACGTTCCTGCTTGCGAAGAATGTTTCCGTGGGGAAGTCGCTCGCCGAGCCTTCGCTCGTGGAGGAAGCAAGAAAAATCCTGGCCGCGACGCGCGTTCCGCTGCCCGAGGACGTGGTGGTCGCGACCGAGATCTCGGCGCGCGTGCGCGCCGAGGTGAAGGACGCGGGACGGGTCGAGGGCGACGAGATGATCCTCGACATCGGGCCGAAGAGCGCCGCAGCGCTCGCCGCGATGCTGCGCGAGGCGGGCACGATCGTGTGGAACGGGCCGGTGGGCGTCTTCGAGGTCGAGCAGTTCGCCAGGGGCACCGAGGCGATCGCGCGCGCCATCGCCGCCTCCAAGGCGTTCTCCATCGCCGGCGGCGGCGACACCATCGCCGCGATCCACAAGTTCGGCGTCGCCGAGGGAATCGACTACATCTCGACCGCGGGCGGCGCGTTCCTGGAATTCCTCGAAGGCAAGACCCTGCCTGCGGTTGCTGCGCTGGAAGCCCGCGCCTGACGTAAACTGCGGGCCATGCTCCGCAGCACGAAGATCGTGGCCACCCTGGGCCCGGCCTCGAGCGACCCCGCCGTGCTCGAGCGCATGGTGCGCGCGGGGGTCGACGTGGTGCGGCTCAACTTCTCGCACGGCAGCGCCGAGGACCACCTGCGGCGCGCGACGCTGGTCAAGGAGATCTCGCGCAAGGTCGGGCGCACGGTGGCGATCATGTGCGACCTGCAGGGGCCGAAGATCCGCGTCGGCAAGTTCAAGGACGGCAAGGTGACGCTCGGCAAGGGGCAGGCGTTCGTGCTCGACGCGGCCTGCGAGCTGGGCGACGAGGGCCGCGTCGGCCTCGACTACAAGGAGCTGCCGCGCGACGTCGCCGAGGGCGCGGTGCTGCTGCTCGACGACGGCAAGATCGTGCTCGACGTCACCGGCGTGCGGGGCGACGAGGTGCACACCATCGTGCGCCACGGCGGCGTGCTGTCGAACAACAAGGGCATCAACCGCCAGGGCGGGGGCTTGACCGCGCCGGCGCTGACGCCGAAGGACATCGAGGACATCCGCACCGCGGCGAAGATCAACGCCGACTTCCTCGCGGTGTCGTTCCCGAAATCCGGCGCCGACATGTACATGGCGCGCGAGCTCCTGCGCGCCTCGGGCGGCAAGGCCCTGCTCATCGCCAAGATCGAGCGCGCCGAGGCGGTGACGCAGACCGCGCTGCTCGAGATCATGCAGGCCTGCGACGGCATCATGGTGGCGCGCGGCGACCTCGCGGTGGAGGTCGGCGACGCCTCCGTGCCGGCGCTGCAGAAGAAGATGATTCGCCTCGCGCGCGAGCAGAACAAGCTCACCATCACCGCGACGCAGATGATGGAATCGATGGTCTCGAGCCCGGTGCCGACGCGCGCCGAGGTCTCCGACGTCGCGAACGCGGTGCTCGACGGCACCGACGCGGTGATGCTCTCGGCCGAGTCGGCAAGCGGGCGCTACCCGGTGGAGACCATCGAGGCGATGGACCGCATCTGCGTAGAGGCCGAGCAGACGCAGTCGCTCAACCTCGACCAGGACTTCCTCAACCGCGTGTTCACGCGCGTCGACCAGTCGATCGCCATGGCGGGCCTGTTCACCGCGTTCCACCTCAAGGTCAAGGCGATCGCCACGCTCACCGAGTCGGGCTCGACCGCGCTGTGGATGTCGCGCCTGAACTGCGGCGTGCCGATCTACGCGCTCACTTCGCAGACCGCGACGCGCTACCGCTGCGCGCTGTTCCGCGACGTCTATCCGCTGATGGTCAAGTACGTAGGGCACGACCGCGAGGAGCTGCTCGCCGAGGCGGAGAAGGTGCTGGTGGCGAACGGCGTGGTAAAGGCGGGCGACATCATCGTGCTCACCATCGGCGAGCCGATCGGCAAGTCGGGAGGCACCAACACCATGAAGATCGTCAAGGTCGGGGAGCACCTCAAGGCATGAGCGCGCAGACACCGAACGCAAAAGCCCACGCCGCGCTGGCGCCGCTCGCCTCGCGCTTCGTGGAGGTGGCGAAGCTCCCCTGGGAGAAGACGCGCTTTCCGGGCGTGGAGATGAAGACGCTGCTCTTCGACCGGGAAAGCGGCCTCGTCACCTCGCTCATGAAGTTCGCCCCGGGCGCGCGGCTCCCGGACCACGAGCACGTGCTGATCGAGCAGACCTACGTGCTCGAGGGGTCGCTGGTCTGCGGCGAGGGCGAATGCAAGGCGGGCGAGTACGTCTGGCGCCCCGCCGGCAGCCGCCACGAAGCCTGGGCGGGCCCCCAGGGCGGCCTGATGCTCGCCATGTTCCAGGTGCCGAACAAGTTCTTCGAGAAAGACGGCCGCGAGACCGACGTCACCGGCGCCGACTGGAACGCGGCCTGGGCGAAGGCGCTGTTCCGCTAGTTCTTAGAAATCGGGGTCAGAGCCCGATTTCAGTTGCGACCCTCATAGAGATCGCGCCCTTTCACCAAGGCGCGGATCTTGCCGTCCGCGATGTTCCTCTTCAGCATCCAGAAGCCGCAGTCGGGGTGGACGTACTTGACGCGGCCCCTTCCCACGGTCTTCTCGGCGCGCTCGATCGCGCGCGCGATCGCGCTCGGGGTCTCGATCTCGGTGCGCTTGATGTCGATGACGCCGAGGCCGAAGCCGAGGTCCTTGCGCAGGTCCTTGAAGACCGCGAGCTCCTCGGGCGGGCGGTGCGCGCATTCCATGACGATGTGGTCGGCCTCGAGGGCGTTCAGGTAGTCGATCAGCTTCGCCCAGGTGCCTTTCTGCACGCTTTGCCCGCCGTAGTTGCCGAAGCACAGGTGCACCGCGGCCTTTGATTTCTTCGGCACCGCCTTCAGCACCTTGTTGATCGCCGCCGCGGCCCATTGCCATTCGTCCGGGTGGCCCGGCAGGTTCGCCTCGTCCACCTGCACCACGTCCGCGTCGAGATGCTTCACCTGCGCGGCGAGCACATCCGCGAGCGCGTGCGCGAGCTTTTCGGCGCTCCGGTAGTGCAGGTCGTGCAGGGTCTTGGCGAGCATGTGCGGGCCGGTGAGGGTGAACTTGAGCGGGCGCGCGGCGAGACGCTTCGCGCGGCTGCAGGCGAGCGCGAGGTTTAGCGTGCCGGCGCCCACCGGCCCCTCCACCACGCCCGGCGGCCGCGCGCGAAAGCGCATGGCCGCGCCCTTCGAGTAGCCGAGCCACTCCGAAAAGCCGATCTCGCCGCGGATGCCGCTCATCGGCCGCGTGAAGTACTCGATCATGCCGTTGGTTTCCGGGTGGTTCGGGTCGAAGCGGTAGAGCTCGCCGTCGCAGACCAGATCGATTCCCGCCCGCTCCTGCGTGTGCAGCACGACGCGCGTCGCGTCGGCGAGCGCCTGCTCGGAAGGCGCGGCGGCGAGCCAGTCGGGCAGCGGATACGAGCCCACGACCGTGGTCCTGATGCGCGGCGCCTTCATCGCGGCGATTATAATTCACCGAGTGGTTACATTTCCCGACGTAGCGGCGCTCGAGGAGTTCATGACGCGCCCTTCGCGCGAGCTGGAAGCCGATCTCGCGCGCGCACCGGGCGACATCCTCGTGCTCGGCGTGGGCGGCAAGATGGGCCCCACGCTCGCGAGGATGGCGAAGCGCGCGGCGCCGCAAAGGCGGGTTATCGGGGTTGCGAGGTTTTCCGAACCAGAAGTCAGAAAGAAGCTCGAGAGCTGGGGCGTCGAATGCATCCCTTGCGATCTGCTCGACCGCAATGCGCTCGAGCGCCTGCCGCGCGCGCCGAACGTGGTCTTCATGGCCGGGCACAAGTTCGGCGCGGCGGGCGACCCGTCCTTCACCTGGGCGATGAACGTCGCCGTGCCGCACATGGTGGCCGAGGCGTGGCGGGAGTCACGAATCGTCGCCTTCTCCACGGCGTGCGTTTACCCGTATGTCTCGGTGGAAGGTCGCGGCGCGAGCGAAGACGAGCCGACCATCCCGCCGCCGGGCGACTACGCCGTCTCGTGCCTCGGGCGCGAGCGCATGTTCGCGTACGGCTCGCGCAGGTACGGCACGCCGGTGCGGCTGGTGCGGCTGGAGTACGCGATCGACATGCGCTACGGGGTGCTGCACGACGTCGCGGCCAAGGTGTTCGCCGGCCAGCCGGTCGACGTGACGATGGGGCACGTCAACGTCATCTGGCAGGGCGACGCGAACGAACAGGCGCTGCGCCTGCTCGCGCGCTGCACCTCGCCCGCCTCGGCGCTGAACGTCAGCGGGCCGGAAGTCGTGAGCGTGCGCTGGCTCGCCGGGGAATTCGGCAAGCGGTTCGGCAAGAAGGCGACCACCACGGGCAGCGAAGCGCCCACGGCCTGGCTGGTCGATACCTCCGCCGCGCAGCGCCTCCTCGGGGCGCCGCGCGTAGCGCTCGCGCAGATGATCGACTGGCAGGCGGACTGGATCGCGCGCGGCCTGCCGGGCCTGGGCAAGCCGACGCATTTCGAAACGCGCGATGGGAAGTACTGAGCGCCGGCTGGGGCTCGAGGATCTCCCCGGCTGCCTCGCGCTTTCCGCGGCGGCGGGCTGGAATCAGAACGCCGCCGACTGGCGGCTGATGCTCGGCTTCGGGCGCGGCTGGGGCATCGCGCTCGAGGACGGGACGCTCGCCGCCTCCACGCTCGTGCTGCCCTACGACGGCTTCGCCTGGGTGGCGATGGTGCTGGTGCTGCCGCAGCACCGTAAGAAGGGATTCGCGACAACGCTGCTTCGCACTTCGATTTCTTTTCTCAGGAAAAACAACAAGACACCAATCCTGGACGCGACTCCCGCCGGACGCGAGGTCTACGCGCGCGAAGGATTCAGGGACACCTGGGGCTTCAAGCGGTTTTCTCTCTCACAGGCCTTTTCCCTCGAGGGAACGAATGCGCGACCCGTTCTCGCGTCCGACTGGCCGCGGATTCTCGAGCTGGACCGGCAGGCCTTCGGCGCGAGCCGGGAGAGCGTGCTGCGCGATCTCGCAAGCCGGCTGCCGCACGCGGCCCACGTGGCCGAGAGCGGCGGCAAGCTCGCCGGCTTTGTCCTCGGGCGCGACGGCCGCGAGGCGCGCCAGATCGGCCCGCTCGTGGCGCGCGACGGCGAGACGGCGAAGGACCTGTTCGCCGCCGCGCTCGCGCGCACCGAGCCGCCGGTCTACGCGGACATGCTCGACCGCGACCCGGTGCTGAGCGCCTGGATCGAATCGCTCGGCTTTGCGTTCCAGCGCCCGTTCACGCGCATGGTGCACGGCGCCGCGCGGGCGCCCGGCGACGCGGGGCTCGTCTTCTGCCCCGCGGGGCCCGAGCTCGGCTAGCCGCCGGGCAGCCTCGATGACCGGCCGCGCGGTCCTGCTGCTCTCGCTTGCCGCTTTCGCCAGCGCGGCGAGCCTGCGCGCGACCGATCCGCTGCTGGCGCTCATCGCGGCCGAGTATGCGGTGACGCCCGGCGACGCGGCGTCCGTGATTACGGCGTTCGCGCTCTCGTACGGCCTGTTCCAGCTGGTGCACGGCCCGATCGGCGACCGCTACGGCAAGTACCGCATGGTGATCATCGCCACCGGCGTCTCGGCGCTCACCATGGTCGGCTGCGCCCTCGCGCCCGGCGTCGAAGCGCTGGTGGGCGCGCGCTTCGTCTCGGGCATCGCGGTCGGCGCGCTCATCCCGCTTTCGATGGCGTGGATCGGCGACGCGGTGCCCTACGCGCAGCGCCAGACGGCGATCGCGCGCTACCTCGTCGGCCAGATGCTCGGCGTCGCCTTCGGCGCCTCGGCCGCCGGCCTGCTCGGCGCCGCCTTCGGCTGGCGCGCGATCTTCGTGCTGCTCGCGCTCCTCTTCGTCGTCATCGCGCTGCTGCTCGCGCGCGAGGCCGCCGCGCATCCCGCGCTCACCGCGCGCCCGGCGGGCGAAGCCTCTCTCGGCGCCGCGTTCGCGCGCATGGCCGCGCTGCTCAAGCGGCCGTGGGTGCGCGTCATGCTCGTCACCGTAGCGCTCGAAGGCGCGCTCGCCAACGGCGCGTTCGCCTTCGTCGCCTGGGACCTGCATCAGCGCCACGGGGTGAGCCTCGGCGCGAGCGGCGTGTTCATCGCCGCCTTCCCGGCGGGCGGCCTCGTCTACGCGGCGGTCGCGGGACGCGTCGTGCCGGCGCTCGGCGAGCGCGGGCTGGTCGCCGCCGGCGGCGCGATCCTCGCGCTCGGCTACCTCGGGTTGATCGTCGCGCCGGCGGCGGCGCTCGTCGCGCCGAGCCTGGTCGCGGTCGGCATCGGCCTTTACATGCTGCACAACACGCTGCAGGTGCATGCG
>JBFLYF010000081.1:0-11215 GCA_040756795.1 Pseudomonadota bacterium | reverse complement strand
GCCAGGCAGCTGAACGGGGCCACGGTGTGCGTGCAGCCCGGGACCACCACGGAGCTCAACCTCGCGGACTATTTCCGCGCGCAGAAGATGAAGTTCAAGCCGGTGGTGATCGAGAAGCTCGAGGAGGTGGTGAACGCCTATTTCGCGGGCCGCTGCGACGTCTACACCACCGACGTCTCGGGCCTGGTGGCGGTGCGCGCCTCGCGCGCGCCGAAGCCCGAGGAGCACGTCATCCTGCCGGAGGTGATCTCCAAGGAGCCGCTCGGCCCCGCGGTGCGCCACGGCGACGACCGCTGGTTCGACGTCGTCAAGTGGGCGCTGTTCGCGATGATCGAGGCCGAGGAGCTCGGCCTGACCTCGAAGAACGTCGAGCAGCAGGCCGCGAACCCCAACCCGTCGATCCAGCGCTTCGTGGGCGCGACCGGCGACATCGGCAAGATGCTCGGCCTGGACAACCGGTGGGCGCTCAATATCGTCAAGCAGGTCGGCAACTACGGCGAGTCGTTCGACGCCAATCTCAAGCCGCTCGGCTTCGACCGCGGCCTGAACAGGCTCTGGACGCAGGGCGGCCTGCTCTATGCGCCGCCGATCCGCTAGGGCGGGGTGAGAAGAAGCTGGCTGTACCAGGCCGCGCTGCTCGGCGCGCTGGGCCTGCTGCTCTGGTATTTCGCATCCAACACCGCGGCGAACCTCGAGGCGCGCCGCATCGCGAGCGGCTTCGGGTTCCTCGCGCGCGAGGCGGGCTTCGAGATCGGCGAGACCACGCTTTTCTCCTACGGCGCGGCTGACACCTACCTGCGCGCGCTGCTCGTAGGGCTCGCCAACACCTTCCGCGTCGCCGCGCTCGGCATCGTGCTGGCGACGGCCCTCGGCACGCTGGTGGGGCTGGCGCGCCTCGCGCCGAACTGGCTGCTGGCGAAGCTCGCCGCCGGCTACGTCGAGACGGTGCGCAACGTGCCGCTGCTGGTGCAGCTGTTCTTCTGGTACGCGCTCATCTCGGAAAACCTGCCCGGGCCGCAGGAGGCGCTCAATCCGCTGCCCGGCGTGTATCTCTCCAACCGCGGCATCTTCTTTCCGCTCCCCGGCGATGCGCCGGTGCTCTCGGGCTTCAACTTCACGGGCGGCGTCGGCCTGACGCCGGAGTTCGCCGCGCTGCTCGTCGGCCTCTCCACCTACACCGCCGGGTTCATCGCCGAGATCGTGCGCGCGGGCGTGCTGTCGGTGCCGCGCGGCCAGGTCGAGGCGGCGTACTCGATCGGGCTCGAGCGGCGCGGAGCGCTGCGCTTCGTCATTCTGCCGCAGGCGCTGCGCCTGATCGTGCCGCCGCTCACCAGCCAGTACCTGAACCTCACCAAGAACAGCTCGCTCGCGGTGGCGATCGGCTACCCCGACCTGGTGTCGATCGCCAACACGACGATGAACCAGACCGGCCAGGCGATCGAGGGCATCGCCGTGATCATGGCGGTGTACCTCGCGATCAGCCTGTCGATCTCGGCGCTCATGAACTGGTACAACCGCCGCGTGGCGATGCGGGGGCTGGCGCGGTGAGCTGGCTCAGGCAGAACCTCTTCTCCGGCTGGCCGAGCGCGCTCGCGACCCTCGCGATCCTGTGGCTCGCCTGGCGCTTCGTGCCGCCGTTCTTCGACTGGGCTGTTTTCGATGCGATCTGGCGCAGCGCCGATCCGCGCGCCTGCCGCGAGGCGCAAGGCCAGGGCGCGTGCTGGGCCTTCATCGGCGAGAAGCACCGCTTCATCCTGTTCGGCACCTATCCGTTCGGCGAGCACTGGCGGCCCGCCCTGGCGAGCGTGATCCTGATCGGCCTCTGGATCTTCTCTTCAGTGAGGCTCTTCTGGCACTGGTGGCTCGCGGCGGTCTGGGCCGGCGGGCTCACGCTGATCGCGATCCTCATGTGGGGCGGCGTCTTCGGCCTTCCCTACGTCGAGAACGAGCGCTGGGGCGGCCTGATCCTCACGCTGATCCTCGCGAGCTTCGGCTGCGCGCTCGCTTTCCCGTTTGCCATCGTGCTCGCGCTCGGCCGGCACTCGCGGCTGCCGGCGGTGCGCGCGGCGTGCGTCGGCTACATCGAGCTGATCCGCGGCGTGCCGCTGATTTCGGTGCTGTTCATGGCCTCGGTCATGCTGCCGCTGTTCCTGCCGGCGGGCACGAGCATCGACAAGCTGCTGCGCGCGCAGCTCGCGCTGATCCTGTTCATCGCCGCCTACCTCGCCGAGGTGGTGCGCGGCGGCCTGCAGGCGGTGCCGCACCACCAGTACGAGGCCGCCGAGGCGCTCGGCCTGGGCTACTGGAAGCGCACGCTGCACGTCATCCTGCCGCAGGCGCTGCGCTTCTCGATCCCGCCGCTCATGAACACGTTCATCGCGCTCTTCAAGGACACGTCGCTGGTGCTGATCATCGGCCTCTTTGACCTGCTCAGCACCATCAAGGTGTCGCTGCAGGACCCGCAGTGGTCGGGGTTCGGGGTCGAGGCGTACCTGTTCGTCTCGGCGGTCTACTTCGCCTTCTGCTACGCGATGTCGCGCTACAGCCGGGCGCTGGAGCGCGGCGCTCCGCGGGCGCTCGTTGACTCGTGATAAACTTTTTGCCCTCTCCACAGAATATCAAGAGGAGGCCTCGATGAGCGCAATCTTCCAATCGCTCGGCCGCACCATCATCGCGGGCATCGTCGTCCTGGTGGTGATCATGGGTATCGCCGGCACCTTCGGCAAGATGGGGGATCACGGCTACTGGAACTTCTTCATGCGCTGGCTGCACGTGCTCTCGGGCGTGATGTGGATCGGGCTGCTGTGGTACTTCAACTTCGTGCAGACGCCCTCCATGCCCAAGATTCCCGACGAGCAGAAGCCGGCCATCGGCAAAGTCATCGCGCCTGCGGCGCTGTTCTGGTTCCGCTGGGCCGCGCTCGCCACGGTCGTTACGGGGCTGCTGCTCGCTTGGATGCAGGGGTTCATCGCCACGCTGTTCACGTTCCAGGCGCCCTACACCGCGATCGCGATCGGCATGTGGCTCGGCCTCGTCATGGCGTTCAACGTCTGGTTCATCATCTGGCCGAACCAGAAGAAGGCGCTCGGCATCGTGCAGGTCGAGGCGGCGGAGAAGGCCGCGGCCGCCAAGATGGCGGGGATGACCTCGCGTTTCAACACCATGCTCTCGATCCCGATGCTCTACTGCATGGTGGCGCAGCAGAACGCGGGTTTGTGAGCTAGCGCGGCGCGAGCTTCTCCAGCCCCCGCAGTTTCGCGCCGGGCTTGACGCCGCGCCGCGCGAACCAGCCCTGGTTCATCTCCAGCGCGTAGCGCGCCGGGCGTGTCGCGCAGTGCGACCGCTCGCTGTGCGGCCGCATGTCGGCAATGTTGATGATGGCGCCGCTCTCGTCGATGAAGGCCACCGAGAGCGGGATCAGCGTGTTCTTCATCCACATGCAGTGCAGCGCCGCTTCCTCGAACACGAACACCATGCCGGAGTTCTGCGCGAGCCGCTCGCGGTGCATCAGCCCCTGCATGCGCGCGGCCATGTTGTCGGCCACCTCGGCGCGGATCAGGTGCATGCCGGCGGCGAGCTCGACCACCGGCAGCCCGGCAAGCGCCGGGGCGGGGAGCAAAGCGGTCAAGAGGAGCGCGATCCGCATGGTCCAAAAGAAAAAGGCAGGGTCGAACCCTGCCTTTTCCCGATACCCGGCCGCTTACTTCTTCTTGTCTTCACCCTTCTTCATGGTCTTCTTGGGGGCCGGCTTCTTGTCCATCTTCTTGTCCATCTTCTCCGCTTTGGCGCCTTTCTCGGCGGCCACGTGCTTCGCGGCGATGGCGTTGACGCTCACCGCGGCAAACAGGGCGGCGACCAGCACTGACAGCAGCTTCTTCATCGAACCTCTCCTCAGATTATTTGAATGATTCGGCAGACGCAAAGTGCGCGCCGCGGCCGAATAACGCCCCGCTGCGCGATCGGTTGACCCGAAACCCCCTTGCCCTCTGGCCTCCCCGTGGGCATTCCCACCCTCAAATTGTACGGGAACCGCCCAGGCGTGACTATAACTACATGATATTCTTGCACTATTCATGAGAGCGCCGATCTGCCACCTGACCGTCGCGGTCACCGCGCTGGCGCTCCTGGGGGCCGCCCGACCGGCATGGCCAGAACCGCGCGTTCCCGCCTCCGACGCGGTCGTGCTCGAGCGGCTGGCGATGCGGCCCGCGGACCCGCGCCAGCGCGAGCTGCGTGAGTTGCGCGCCGCGCTGGCCGGAAACCCGGGCGATGTGGAGCGCGCGATCGCCCTGGCGCGCGCGCATTTCGACCTGGCGCAGGCCGAGGGCGACCCCCGCCACATCGGCTACGCCGAAGCGGCGCTGCGCGATTTCCCGCCGTCCGCCGGAGCCTCGGCCGAGCTGCTGGTGGTGCGCGCGCAACTCGCGCAATACGCGCATGGATTCGCGCCTGCGCTCGAGCTGCTCGGGCGCGCGCTCGCCCTGGAGCCCGAAGACCCGGAGGCTCTCGCGTGGAGCGCCGCGGTGCGCATGGTGCAGGCCGATTACGCCGGCGCGCGGCGCGACTGCGAGCGGCTCGCACGCGTGGCAAGCGAGCTGCTCAGCGCCGGCTGCCTTGCGTACGCAGCCGCCGCTACCGGCAAGCTGCGTACCGCGTATGTGCAGCTGCGCGGCGTCCTCGCCCGATACCCGGGCGCGCGCCCCACCCTGAAGCTGTGGGTCAACACGCGGCTCGCGGAGATGGCGCAACGGCTCGACGATCCGCGCGCGGCCGAAATGCACTATCGCGCGGCGCTCGCGCTCGGCGAGCTGGACCAGTACCTGCTCGCGGCCTACGCGGAGTTCCTGCTCGACGAGCGCCGCCCCGCGGAAGCGGCGGCGCTGCTGCGCGGCTGGGAGCGTTCGGACACGCTGCTGCTGCAGATCGCGCGCGCCGCAAAAGCGCTCGGCAGCGCCGATACGCCACGCCTTGCACGCATCCTGCAGGCCCGTTACACGGAAGCGGCGCGGCGCGGCGTGCGCCTGCACGCGCAGGACGAGGCGCGCTTCCGCCTCGAGTTCCACGGCGACGCTGCCGGTGCGCTCGAGATCGCGACGCAGAACTGGGCCGAGCAGCGCGAGGCGGCGGACGCCCGGATTGTCCTGGAGGCCGCGCTCGCCGCCCGGGCGCCGCGGGCCGCCGCCCCGGTGCTCGACTGGCTCGCATCGAGCGGTTTCGAAGACGTGCGTCTCGCGCGCCTGGCGGCCGACCTGCGGGCGCTGCGGCAGTGAGGCGCGCATCGCTCGCGCTGCTGCTCTGGCTGGCCGCAGGCGCGGCCCAGGCGCATAAGCCGAGCGACAGCTATCTCGCGCTCGCCGTAGACGGTGCCGCGGTGCGCGGCCAGTGGGACATCGCGCTGCGCGATCTCGAGTACGCAGTCGGCCTGGATGCCGACGGCGACGGCGCGATCACCTGGGGCGAGCTGAGAGTGAAGCGCCGGGATGTCCAGGCCTACGCCTTTTCCCGCCTCGGAATCGCTTCGGACGGGAAAACGTGCCTCGTCACGCCGGCGGATCTCCTGGTCGACGAGCACAGCGACGGCATGTATGCGGTCCTGCGGTTCGCGGCCGACTGTGGCGCGCGCGTGCCGGCGAAGCTGGAGATCTCCTACAACCTGCTGTTCGATCTCGATCCCACGCACCGCGGGTTGCTGCGCTTCGAGCGCGGCGGTGCGACGCAGACCGGCGTGCTCTCGCCGTCGCAGCCGAGACTCGCGTTGCGCGCGGGCGAGGCCTCGCGTCTGTCGCAGCTTCGCGACTACCTGCGCGAGGGCGTGTGGCACATCTGGATCGGCTTCGACCACATCCTGTTCCTGTTGTCGCTGCTCCTGCCTTCGGTCTTGATCCTGAGGAACAGGGAATGGCTCGGCGCGCGGCGCTTCGGCGACTCTTTCTGGGACGTCTTCAAGGTGGTCACGTCCTTCACGGTCGCGCACTCGATCACGCTGTCGCTCGCCGCGCTCTCGGTGATCTCGCTGCCCTCGCGCCTGGTGGAATCCGCGATCGCAGCTTCGGTGGTGCTCGCCGCGCTCAACAACCTGGTGCCGGTCGTCTCCGGGCGGCGCTGGCTGGTCGCCTTTGCCTTCGGCCTGATTCACGGCTTCGGCTTCGCCAGCGTGCTGACCGACCTCGGCCTGCCGCAGGGCGCGCTGCTGCTCGCGCTGGTTGGTTTCAATCTCGGTGTTGAGGCAGGTCAACTCGCGATCGTGTCCGCGTTCCTGCCGGTCGCCTACGCGCTGCGCGCGACCTGGGCGTACCGCCGGCTCATGCTCGGCGGCGGCTCGGCGCTGGTCGCGCTGCTTGCCGGCGTCTGGCTGGTGGAACGGGCCTTCGACGTCAAGCTCTTATAATTCGCCTTTTCCACCGTCACCTTCCTGCAGGAGCCTCCATGGCGTACAAGCACATCAAGGTCCCCGCCGACGGCGAGAAGATCAGGGTCAACAAGGATTTCTCGCTCTCGGTGCCGGACAACCCGATCATTCCGTACATCATCGGCGACGGCACCGGCATCGACATCACGCCGGTGATGCTCAAGGTCGTGGACGCGGCGGTGAAGAAGGCCTACGGCGGCAGGAAGCGCATCGTCTGGATGGAGATGTACGCGGGCGAGAAGTCCTGCAAGGTCTACGGCGAGAACGTCTGGCTGCCCGACGAGACGCTCGAGGCCGCGCGCGAGTTCGTCGTCTCGATCAAGGGGCCGCTCACCACGCCCGTCGGCGGCGGCATCCGCTCGATCAACGTCGCGCTGCGCCAGGAGCTCGATCTCTACGTCTGCCTGCGGCCGGTGCGCTGGTTCAAGGGCGTGCCCAGCCCGGTGAAGGAGCCCGAAAAGGTCGACATGGTGATCTTCCGCGAGAACGCCGAGGACATCTACGCCGGCATCGAGTGGGCGGCGAATACGCCCGAGGTGAAGAAGGTGATCGAGTTCCTCACCAAGGAGATGAAGGTGAAGAAGATCCGGTTCCCGGCCTCGTCCGCCATCGGCATCAAGCCGGTGTCGATCGAAGGCTCGGAGCGCCTGATCCGCAAGGCGTACCGCTACGCCATCGACAACAAGAGGAAGTCGGTGACGCTGGTGCACAAGGGCAACATCCAGAAGTTCACCGAGGGCGGCTTCCGCGACTGGGGCTACCAGCTGGCGCAGAAGGAGTTCGGCGCCACGCCGATCGACGGCGGCCCCTGGTGCAGCTTCAAGAACCCCAAGGGCGGCCCGGACATCGTCGTCAAGGACGTCATCTGCGACGCCATGCTGCAGCAGATCCTGCTGCGGCCGGCCGAGTACGACGTGATCGCCACCACCAACCTGAACGGCGACTACCTGTCGGACGCGCTCGCGGCCGAGGTCGGCGGCATCGGCATCGCGCCCGGCGCGAACCTGTCGGACTCGGTGGCGATGTTCGAAGCCACGCACGGAACGGCGCCCAAGTACGCCGGCAAGGACCAGGTCAACCCCGGCTCCGAGATTCTCTCGGCCGAGATGATGCTGCGCCACATGGGCTGGGTCGAAGCCGCCGACGCCATCGTCAACTCCATGGAAAAGGCGATCGGCGACAAGATCGTCACCTACGACTTCGCGCGCCAGATGGAAGGCGCGAAGAAGGTCTCCTGCTCGGGGTTCGGGCAGGCGATGATCGAAAGGATGTGAAGTTCGGGGACGGAGCCCTAACTTCTGAAGCTGCGTCGCCGGAGTTCGGGCTCGGTCCCCATAATAAAAAAGCCGCCCGAGGGCGGCTTTTTTGTCGCCGGAAATCCGGCTAAACCTTCTGGATGTTCGAGGCCTGCTTGCCCTTGGGGCCCTGCACCACGTCGAAGCTCACCTTCTGGCCTTCCTTGAGGGTCTTGAAGCCCTGCATGTTGATCGCCGAAAAGTGCGCGAACAGGTCCTCGCTGCCATCGTCCGGCGTGATGAACCCGTAGCCTTTGGCGTCGTTGAACCACTTCACCGTCCCTGTAGCCATCTCCCCGCCCCTCTCTTGGTGGTTGATTCCGGGCGCGCGCCCGGGCCATGCTTGAAACTCACGACCGCGCCGCCCTTTTTTCGATGGCGATACAGACAGCCTGAATCCAAACACTCGGCGGCTTTTACGCGCCTTCGCCAGCCCCGTCAAGGGGCACTGCCGCAGCCGGCAACGGTCAAAAGCTCTGTCAGCGGCGTGATTTCCGGCGCGTTTTGCCCTGGTACGGGGTTTGCACTGGGCCCCCGCATTGATTAGGATAGAAACGACCGGACGAGACGGATGTTCCATGCAGCAAAGGGACGATGCGGTAATCGAGGCGAAGAAGGCGAAGCTCAAGCCGCCGCCGATGTTCAAGGTCATGCTGCTGAACGACGATTACACGCCGATGGAGTTCGTCGTGCTGGTGCTGCAGAAGTTCTTCGCCATGACCCGGGAGCGGGCAACCCAGATCATGCTGAAGGTGCATCGCGAAGGCATCGGCGTCTGCGGGGTGTACCCGCGCGACGTGGCCTCGACCAAGGTGCAGCTGGTCGCGTCGTACGCCCGCAAGCACCAGCATCCGCTGCAGTGCGTGATGGAGGAAACGTAGGGACGTAAAAGGGAAACGGAAATGATCGCCCAGGAGCTCGAAGTCAGTCTGCACATGGCGTTCGTCGAGGCGCGCCAGAAGCGCCACGAGTTCATCACCGTGGAGCACCTGCTGCTCGCCCTCCTGGACAACCCGACCGCGGCCGAGGTGCTGCGCTCCTGCGGCGCCAACATGGACGAGCTGCGCAAGAGCCTCACCCAGCACGTCTCCGAGCAGACGCCGCGCATCGCCGCGGACCGCGAGGTCGACACCCAGCCTACGCTCGGCTTCCAGCGCGTGATCCAGCGCGCCATCCTGCACGTGCAGTCCTCGGGCAAGAAGGAAGTGACCGGCGCGAACGTGCTGGTCGCGATCTTCGGCGAGAAGGACTCGCACGCGGTCTACTTCCTGCAGCAGCAGGGCATCACGCGGCTCGACGTGGTGAACTACATCTCGCACGGCATCACCAAGACGCCGCAGCCGCACCAGGGCAAGGGCGAGCAGGAGAACGAGCAGGAGACGCTGGCCGAGACCGGCAACAGCCCGCTCGACAACTACACGCAGAACCTGAACGCGCTGGCGCTCGCCGGCAAGATCGACCCGCTGATCGGCCGGGACCGCGAGCTCGAGCGCGTCATCCAGACGCTGTGCCGCCGGCGCAAGAACAACCCGCTGCTGGTCGGCGAGGCCGGCGTCGGCAAGACCGCGATCGCCGAGGGCCTGGCGCGCCGCGTCGTCGAGGGCAGCGTGCCCGAGCTGCTGGAGAAGTGCACGGTGTACGCGCTCGACATGGGGGCGCTGCTCGCCGGCACCAAGTACCGCGGCGATTTCGAGCAGCGCCTGAAGGCGGTGCTGAAGCAGCTGGTGGACAACCCGAACGCGATCCTGTTCATCGACGAAATACACACGGTCATCGGGGCTGGTGCCGCCTCGGGCGGGACGCTGGACGCCTCCAACCTGCTCAAGCCCGCGCTCTCCACCGGGCAGCTGAAGTGCATCGGCGCCACCACCTACATCGAGTACCGCGGCGTGTTCGAGAAGGACCACGCGCTCTCGCGCCGCTTCCAGAAGATCGACGTGGTCGAGCCCTCGATCGAGGAGACGGTCGAGATCCTGAAGGGCCTGAAGACCCGGTTCGAGGCGCACCACAGCGTCAAGTACACCGCCAACGCGCTCAGCACCGCGGCCGAGCTCTCGGCCAAGTACATCAACGACCGCCACCTGCCCGACAAGGCGATCGACGTCATCGACGAGGCCGGCGCGGCGCAGCGCATCCAGCCCAAGGCGAAGCAGAAGAAGATCATCGGCAAGTCCGAGATCGAGGAGATCATCGCGAAAATCGCGCGGATTCCGCCAAGGAGCGTCTCTACCGACGACCGCAGCGCGCTCGCCAACCTCGACCGCGACCTGAAGGCGGTGGTGTTCGGCCAGAACGAGGCGATCGACGCGCTCGCCGCGGCGATCAAGATGGCGCGCTCGGGCCTGGGCAACCCGCAGAAGCCGATCGGCAACTTCCTCTTCTCCGGCCCCACCGGCGTCGGCAAGACCGAAGTCGCGCGCCAGCTCGCCTACTGCATGGGCATCGAGCTGATCCGCTTCGACATGTCCGAGTACATGGAGCGCCACGCGGTGAGCCGCCTGATCGGCGCGCCGCCGGGCTACGTCGGCTTCGAGCAGGGGGGGCTGCTCACCGAGGCGATCACGAAGAAGCCCTACGCGGTGCTGCTGCTCGACGAGATCGAGAAGGCGCACCCGGACATCTTCAACATCCTGCTGCAGGTGATGGACCACGGCACGCTCACCGACAACAACGGCAGGAAGGCCGACTTCCGCAACATCGTCATCGTCATGACCACCAACGCCGGCGCCGAGTCCCTCGCCAAGAACGCGATGGGCTTCACCCCCTCGGTCAAGGCGGGCGACGAGATGGAGGCGATCAAGAAGATGTTCACGCCGGAGTTCAGGAACCGGCTCGACGCCATCATCTCGTTCCGCGCGCTCGACCACGACATCATCCTGCGGGTGGTCGACAAGTTCCTCATGCAGCTCGAGGAGCAGCTCGCGGAGAAGAAAGTCGAGGCGCATTTCACCGCCGCGCTCAAGGAGCACCTGGCGAAGAAGGGCTTCGATCCGCAGATGGGCGCGCGCCCGATGGCGCGCCTGATCCAGGACACGGTGCGCCGCGCGCTGGCCGACGAGCTGCTGTTCGGCAAGCTGCAGCATGGCGGCCGCGTGACGATCGACGTCGACGAGGCCGAGAAGATCGTGCTGAGGTTCGAAGAGCAGGCGCCGGCCTCGCCGCCGGCCGCCACCGAGCCGGTCGCCTAGCAAGCAGGCGGGCGGCGTCATGCCGCCCTGAGCAGGGATGCTTGACAGGACTCGCGCGGCGAGCGGAGACTGCAGCGCAGTTCCATCGCACCCGGGAGGAGGCGTTTGATGCGGATCAACTTCGTTCTTGCGACGGCGCTCGCGCTTGCGCCGCTCGCCACCCTGGCGCAGGACCCGAACGCCGGCCGCAATCTCACCGCCGGCTGCGCCATCTGCCACGGCACGCAGGGCAAGCCCGCCCCGGGCGCGCCGCTGATCCCGCTCGCGGGGCTGCCGCGCGACCACCTCGCGAGCCAGATGCGCGCGTTTCGCGACGGCAAGCG
>JBFLYF010000080.1:0-11326 GCA_040756795.1 Pseudomonadota bacterium | reverse complement strand
GGGAGGCAAGTTGCTGCTGCGGTGCGGTTTGGCTAAAGTGCGCGCACAAAAAATGCCTGAGCGCAGCAAAGGGTAGCGGGTTGTTCGCCATCATCCAGGCCGCGGGCTGGCCGATCTGGTTTCTCCTGCTCGCCTCGGTCATCGCGGTCGCCCTGATCATCGAGCGCTCGGTCAGCCTGCGCGAATCGAAGATCGTGCCGCCGCGGCTGCTCGAGCAGGTGCTCGCGGTCTACGCGCGCCAGGGGGTCAACGCGGACATCCTGGAGAAGCTCGCCGCCGATTCGCCGCTGGGCGAGGTGCTCGCCGCGGGCCTGAGGAACGAGAAGAGCCCGCGCCACGTCATGAAGGAGGCGATCGAGGAGGCCGGGCGCGCCACCGCGCACAACCTGGAGCGCTTCCTCACCACGCTCGGCACCATCGCCACCGCCGCGCCGCTGCTCGGCCTGTTCGGCACCGTGGTCGGCATGATCGAGATCTTCGGCTCGCAGTCGCCCACCGGCACCAACCCGGCGCAGCTCGCGCACGGCATCTCGATCGCGCTCTACAACACCGCCTTCGGCATCGCGATCTCGATCCCCTCGCTGATCTTCTACCGCCACTTCAAGAACAAGGTCGACGGCTTCGTCGTCAGCATGGAGCAGGCCGCCTCGAAGCTGGTGGACATCGTGCACGGCGAGCGCGAGGGCTACCAGGGCGGGGCGCGGTAGCGGGCGCGCGAGCGGCGATGAACTTCCAGCGCGGCCGCTACAAGGAGGAGCCCGAGATCAACCTCGTGCCCTTGATCGACGTCATGATGGTGATCCTGATCTTCCTCATGATCACCACCACCTACTCCAAGTACACCGAGCTGCAGATCAACCTGCCGACCGCCGACGCCGAGCGCCAGCTCGAGCGCCCCAACGAGATCTCGGTGCTGGTCGGGCCGCGCGGCGAATACGTGGTCAACAAGGCGCCGGTGCAGTTCTCGAGCGTGGAGCAGTTCGCCGGCGAGCTGCGGCGCGCGGGCGCGGGGCTGCGCGAGCCGATCGTGATCATCAGCGCCGACCGCGTCTCGAACTGGCAGGCGGTGGTGCGCGTGATGGAGGCCTCGCGCCTCGCGGGGCTCTCGCAGATCACCTTCACCACGCAGTCCAGCAAGTAGTGAGGCACTGGGCCCGCCGCGGCGCCCTCGCCCGGCTGCTGTGGCCGGTGAGCCTGCTGTTTGGAGTTTTGATTTTTTCCCGAAGAGTTTTTTTCAAGCTGAGGATATTCAAGAGCCACAGCGTTGGAATTCCGGTCATCATCGTCGGCAATCTGTCGGTAGGCGGCGCGGGCAAGACGCCGCTCGTGCTCTGGGTCGCGGATTTCCTGAAGCGCGGCGGCTGGAAGCCCGGCATCGTCTCGCGCGGCCACGGCGGCTCGGTCGCCCGGGGCAAGGAGGCGAGGGCCGCGACGATCGCCTCGGATCCCGCCGAGGTCGGCGACGAGCCGATCCTGCTCTCGCGCCGCAGCGGCTGCCCGGTCTGGGTCTCGGCCGACCGCGTGCTCGCCGCGACGACGCTGCACCGGGAGAGCCCGGAGGTCGACGTGATCATCGCCGATGACGGGCTGCAGCACTACGCGCTCAGGCGGGATCTCGAGATCTGCGTGCTCGACGCGCGCAGCCTCGGCAACGGCTGGCTGCTGCCCGCGGGGCCCTTGCGCGAGCCGCTTTCGCGGCTGCGGTCCGTGGATGCCGTCGTCCATCATGGATCTACTCCTTCCGGCGGTTTTCACATGGCCCTCCAAGGCGAAAACCTGGTCAACCTGACCAACGCCAGGGACGTGCGGCCGGCGAAGTCCTTCGCCGGGCAGAAAGTGCACGCGGTGGCCGGCATCGGTGATCCGAAGCGCTTCTTCCTGCAGCTCGCGGGCTTCGGCCTCAAGGTCGTGCCGCATCCCTTCCCGGACCACCACCCGTTCCGCGCCGGCGATCTCGACTTCGGCGACCAGTCCCCGGTCGTGATGACCGAGAAGGACGCGGTAAAATGCAAAGCCATCGCGAAGGCGCACCACTGGGTATTCGCCGTAGACGCCGCGCCCGATCCGGCGCTCGGCCGCTGGCTGCTGGAGAAGCTGGGTGGACGCAAAGCTGCTTGACATCCTGGTCTGTCCGCTGTGCAAGGGGCCGCTCCTCTACCGGCGCGAGGCCGCGGAGCTCGTCTGCAAGGCCGACCGCCTCGGCTACC
Source organism: Pseudomonadota bacterium (assembly GCA_040756795.1). Taxonomy (GTDB): domain Bacteria; phylum Pseudomonadota; class Gammaproteobacteria; order Burkholderiales; family SG8-39; genus RBG-16-66-20. The sequence goes on along the minus strand of JBFLYF010000080.1, from coordinate 9,119 downwards.
CGGTGAAGGACGGCATTCCCGTGATGCTCGAAGAGGAAGCGCGCAAGCTCCCCCCGGAAGAGGAAGTCGCCTGAATTTTCACGTCCTGATCCCGGCGCGGCACGCCTCGAGCCGGTTTCCGGGCAAGCCGCTCGCCGACCTGGGCGGCAGGCCGATGGTGGTGAGGGTGTGCGAGCGCGCACAGGCGAGCGGCGCGGCGAGCGTCGTGGTGGCCACCGACGACGCGCGCATCCGGGAAGCCGTCGAGCGCGCCGGGCATCGCGCGCTGATGACGCGCGCCGACCATGCTTCGGGGACCGACCGCATCGCCGAGGCCGCCGAAGCGCTCGGCCTGGCCGAGGACGCGATCGTGGTCAACGTGCAGGGCGACGAGCCGCTGATCGAGCCCGCCCTGATCCGCGAGGTCGCGGCGCTCCTCGCGCGCACGTCCGAGGCGGGCATGGCCACCGCCTGCCACCCGCTGCACGACCAGGCCGCGCTCTCGAGCCCCAACGTGGTCAAGGTGGTGCTCGACGCGAAGGGCTACGCGCTGTACTTCTCGCGCTCGAGAATCCCGTTTCCCAGGGAACCGGGGGGCGCCTGGTACCGGCACGCGGGCATCTACGCCTACCGCGCGGGCTTCCTGCGCAGCTTCCTTGCGCTGGATCAAAGCCCGCTCGAGCGAACCGAGGCATTAGAGCAGTTGCGCGCGCTGTGGCACGGCTATCGGATCGCGGTGGTGGTGAGCAAGGCCGCGATCCCGCCGGGCGTGGACACGCCGCAGGATCTCGAAGCCGTGCGTAGAATGCTCTAAATGAGGCTCATCCTCCTCGGGCCGCCGGGCGCCGGCAAGGGCACGCAGGCCGGCTTCGTCACCAGGCACTTCGGCATCCCGCAGATCTCGACGGGCGACATGCTGCGCGCCGCGGTCAAGGCCGGCACCCCGCTCGGCCTCGCGGCGAAGAAGGTGATGGACGCGGGCCAGCTCGTCTCGGACGAGATCATCGTAGGGCTGGTGAAGGAGCGCCTGAAGGCGCCCGACTGCGCCAAGGGGTACCTGCTCGACGGCTTTCCGCGCACCATCCCGCAGGCCGAAGCGATGCGCGACGCCGGCGTTCCGATCGAGTACGTGCTCGAGATCGACGTGCCGGCGGCCGACATCATCGAGCGCATGAGCGGGCGGCGCGCGCACCTCGCATCGGGACGCACCTACCACGTCAGGTTCAACCCGCCGAAGGTCGAGGGCAAGGACGACGTCACCGGCGAGCCGCTGGTGCAGCGCGACGACGACCGCGAGGAAACGGTGAGGAAGCGCCTGGACGTCTACGTCGCGCAGACGCGGCCGCTGCTCGAGTTCTACCGGCGCTGGGCGGCCGCGGGCGACCGGCGCGCGCCCAAGGTGCTCAGCATCTCCGGCCGGGGCAGCGTCGAGGAGATCCGCGCGCGCGCGATCCAGGCCCTGTCCTGAGTTAGAATTCTCCCCCTTCACCAAGGGGAGATCGCATGTCCGGTGGCGTCATCTTCGCGCTCGCGTGCGCCGCGATCGCAATCCTGTACGGCGTTGTCTCGATCAACTGGATCCTCGCCCAGTCCGAGGGCAACGAGCGCATGCGCGAGATCGCGGCCGCGGTGCGCGAAGGGGCGGTCGCGTATCTCAAGCGCCAGTACACCACGATCGCCGTCGTCGGCGCGGTGCTGTTCCTGGTGATCGGCTTCACGCCGGCGCTCGGCTGGTCTACCGCCGCGGGTTTCCTGATCGGCGCGGTGCTCTCGGGCCTGTCGGGCGTGATCGGCATGAACGTCTCGGTGCGCGCCAACGTGCGCACCGCCGAGGCCGCGCGCACGGGCCTGAACGAGGCGCTCAGCATCGCGTTTCGCGGCGGCGCGATCACGGGGCTCCTGGTCGTAGGCCTGGGGCTGCTGGGCGTCGCCGGTTACTTCGCGCTGCTGTACGCCAACGCGCTCGACAAGCGCAGTCTCGATCACATCATCCAGCCGCTGATCGGCCTCGGTTTCGGCGGCTCGCTGATCTCGATCTTCGCGCGGCTGGGCGGCGGCATCTTCACCAAGGGCGCCGACGTCGGCGCCGACCTCGTCGGCAAGGTCGAGGCCGGCATCCCCGAGGACGATCCGCGCAACCCCGCGGTGATCGCAGACAACGTCGGCGACAACGTCGGCGACTGCGCGGGCATGGCGGCGGACCTGTTCGAGACCTACGCGGTGACGATCATCGCCACCATGCTGCTCGGCGCGCTGCTGGTGAAGACCGAGAGCGCGAACGCGGTGATCTATCCCCTCGCCATCGGCGGCTCGGCGATCATCGCCTCGATCGTCGGCACCTGGTTCGTGAAAGCCAGCCCGAGCGACCGCAACGTCATGCCGGCGCTCTACAAGGGGCTCGCCTGGGCGGGCGGCATCGGCCTCATCGCGTTCTGGCCGATCACCCAGTGGCTGATGGGCGACATCGTCAAGGCCACGCAGTTCGAGATCAACGGCCAGATGAAGCAGATCGGCGTGCTGCACCTGTACGGCACCGCGGTGGTCGGCATGGCGCTCACCGGGTTCCTGGTCTGGATCACGGAGTACTACACCGGCACGCAGTTCAAGCCCGTGCAGCACGTGGCGCAAGCCTCGATCACCGGGCACGCCACCAACATCATCGCGGGTCTCGGCGTGTCGATGAAATCGACCGCCTGGCCGGTGCTCGCGGTGTGCGTCGCGATCTTCGTCTCCTACGCGCTCGCGGGCCTGTACGGCATCGCGGTCGCCGCGACCTCGATGCTGTCGATGGCGGGGATCATCGTGGCGCTGGACGCCTACGGGCCGATCACCGACAACGCCGGCGGCATCGCCCAGATGGCGGACCTGCCCGAGTCGGTGCGCGACATCACCGATCCGCTCGACGCCGTGGGCAACACGACGAAGGCGGTCACCAAGGGCTACGCCATCGGCTCGGCGGGCCTCGCGGCGCTGGTGCTGTTCGCCGACTACACGCATGCGATCGAGGCCTCGGGAAAGTCGATCTCGTTCGATCTCTCCAACCACATGGTGGTGATCGGCCTGCTGATCGGCGGCATGGTGCCGTTCCTCTTCGGCGCCATGGCGATGGAAGCGGTGGGCCGCGCCGCGGGCTCGGTGGTGCTGGAAGTGCGCCGCCAGTTCAAGGAGATCAAGGGCATCATGGAAGGCACCGCCAAGCCCGAGTACGGCACCGCGGTCGACCTGCTGACGCGCGCCGCGATCAAGGAGATGATGATCCCGTCGCTGCTCCCGGTGCTCGTGCCGATCATCGTAGGGCTGGTGCTGGGGCCGCAGGCGCTCGGCGGCGTGCTGATGGGCACGATCGTCACCGGGCTTTTCGTCGCGATCTCGATGTGCACCGGCGGCGGCGCCTGGGACAACGCGAAGAAATACATCGAGGACGGCCACCACGGCGGCAAGGGCTCGGACGCCCACAAGGCCGCGGTGACCGGCGACACGGTGGGCGACCCCTACAAGGACACCGCCGGTCCCGCGGTCAACCCGCTCATCAAGATCATCAACATCGTCGCGCTGCTGGTGGTGCCGCTGATGGCGTAGCGGGCGCGATTGACTCGTCTCTGTGCACTCCGTACAGTGGCGCGATGACGAAGACCCGCCGCAAGCGAGCGCGTCGCGCTCAGAAATCGCTCATTCCTCTCGCCGGATCCGGCCGAGGCCTGTGGGGTAAAGATATCGCTCGGGCGCTGCGCCGGTTGCGGGGCGAGTGGAGCCGGTAGAGGAGGTCGCATGACCACAATCGATATCGCGCAGCTACCTGCACAAGCCGCGAAGGATCTGCAGGCCGGCAAGCCGGTGAAGCTCACCCGCTTCGGCAAACTGGTCGCGACCGTTCGCGCGGTCGCGGCGCGGCCCTGCTACGACGCGAAGAAAGAACTGGCCGCGATGCGCAAGGCCGACGCTGGCGATGATTGGCGCGACTTCGCCGGCTGGCCGGATCGGTGAAGCGCGGCGACCTGTTTTTCTGCAAGCCGCCCGGTTTCGTCGGCAAGATCCGCCCGGCTGTCATCATCCAGTCCGACGAGTTCAATGACGGAGCCACGTCCGTCACGCTGTGCCTGCTCACTTCGTACATCGCCGAGTCGAAGCTGCGCGTTACCATCGATCCGACGCCCGAAAACGGTCTGGAGAAGCGCTCGCAGGTGATGATCGACAAGGTGATGACGCTGCCGGTCGACCGCTTGGTCAATCGCATCGGCGGCGTCACGCGCGAGCAACTCGACGCGATTTCCGCATCGCTTCGAGCGTGGCAGGATCTGTAGGGGCGGTCAATCTTGCAGTTTTGCTGTTTGCCCTGCCGGTACCGCAGTAGCGGTAGTAGATACCGCAAGCGGCGGTCGCTGATGCACGTTTAATTTAGCCAGCAAGCTCGAATCCAAACCCAGAAGGTCGGCGCATACGGGAGTACCGTGAATGGTCGAAGAGATGAGAAAAGCCATGAGCTGGTTCCACGAGCTGGAACAGTTAGGGACTTTTGACGAGGAAACGGGGTTCCGTTCTGGCCTTGGCTCGACCAAAGAACAGGCGGAATCCCTAGCCGAACACCTGGCCCCAGTCGATCACGGGGTCGGGGGTACGGCGGATGGCGCTCTTCACCCAGGCGATGTGCACGCCTTCCTCGGCGGCCATCTCGGCGGCCATCTCGGCGAGCTTCGGGTCCCCGATCTGCTTTCTCGCCGCCTCGAAGAAGGCGGCGGCGCGCACTTCGGCGGCGAGCGCGAGCTTGAGCGCCGAGTGCGGGGTGAGGGTCTGCAGCACGAGGTCGTGCGCCGCGGTCTCGGGAGCGCCCCTGGCGAGCCAGGCGTACTCGCCGGCGGCGATTCGCGGCAGCTTCATTCCCGAGGCGCGCTTCACCAGCTCCTCTTCGTGCTTCTTCTCCAGGTCCGCGAGGCGCAGGAAAAGCTCGGCCACCACGTCGTTGCCGAGGTCCTTCATGCGCTCGCCGAGCTCGGCGTAGCGCGCGGCGGCCTCGCGCTCGATCTCGATCGCGTGCGCGAGCAGCTCCTCGGCGCTCCCGATTGCGCGGACATCGGCGTAGGGGTTGCTCATATCTCCTCCGGAACCATGCGAATCGCGCCGCAGGGGCATTCCGCGGCGCAGATGCCGCAGCCCTTGCAGTAATCGTAATTGAAGCGGTAGCGCAGCCCCGCGCCGAGCTTCACCACCGCGTTGTCCGGGCACACGCCGTAGCAGTTGTCGCACTCGAAGCAGTTGCCGCAGGACAGGCACCTGCGCGCCTCGTACAGCGCGTTCGACTCGTCCAGCCCCTGCACCACCTCCTCGAAGGTGGACTGGCGGCGGATGACGTCCAGCACCGGCCGCACCGTCTTCGGCGCATCGGAGTAGTACCAGGGATTCAGCTTCTCGAAGATCGCCGCTTCATTCGTTTTCGGTTTCGAGAAAACCTTGCCCCTGAGCCAGGCGTCGATGTGGCGCGCGGCCTTCTTGCCGTGCCCGATGGCGACGGTGACGGTGCGCTCGGCGGGCACCATGTCGCCGCCGGCGAAGATCCCGGCGCAGCCGGTCATCATGTCCGGGCCGACCCGCACGGACCCGTCCTTCACTTCCAGCCCCGGCACGCCCTCGAGCAGCGCGAGGTCCGCGTCCTGCCCGAGCGCGAGCACCACCGAGTCGGCGGCGAGCGTCTCGACCTCGCCCGTGGGCTGCGGGAAGCCGCTCGCGTCGAGCTCCATTCGCTCCACGGTGATCGAGGCTTCCGCCGCCTGCCGGATGGTCGAGAGCCACTTCACCAGCACGCCCTCCTGCAGCGCCTCCTCGAGCTCGAAATCGTGCGCCGGCATCTTCTCGCGCGTGCGGCGGTAGACGATGATCGATTCCTCGGCGCCGAGGCGCCTGGCGGTGCGCGCCACGTCGATCGCGGTGTTGCCGCCGCCGTAGACCACGACCCGCCGGCCGAGCAGGGGCCGCGCCTCGCCCTCCATCGAGCGCAGCACCGAGAGCGCGTCCAGCACCTTCGCCGCGCTGCCCGCCGGGATGTAGGCGCGCTTGGCGATGTGCGCTCCGACCGCGAGAAAGACGGCATCGAATTCCTGTTCGTTTTTTGCCTGCAGAATGTTTTCGACCTTGGAATTCAATTCGAGGCGAACCCCCAGATTCATGATCCTTTCGATCTCGGCGTCCAGGACCTCCCGGGGCAGGCGGTACTTGGGAATGCCGAAGCGCATCATGCCCCCGGCGACCGGCCCCGCCTCCTTGATGGTGACGGCGTGGCCGAGCCGCGCGAGGTGGTAGGCCGCCGAGAGGCCGGAAGGCCCCGCGCCGACGACCAGGATCCTCTTGTCGGTTGAGGTTCCGGGAGCTTCAAACCGCCAGCCCTGCCGGATCGCCTCGTCGCCGAGGAAGCGCTCCACCGAGTTGATGCCGACCGCGGCGTCCAGCCCGGCGCGGTTGCACGCGCCCTCGCAGGGGTGGTAGCAGACGCGCCCCATCACCGCCGGCATCGGGTTGTCGAGCGCGAGCACGCGCCAGGCCTTCTCGTAGTCGCCCGACTCGGCGTGGTAGAGCCAGCCCTGGATGTTCTCGCCCGCCGGGCAGGCGCTGTTGCACGGCGGCAGGCGGTCCACGTACTCGGGGCGCAGCGTTCTCCAGCTGCCGGTGTGGTTGGCGAGGCTCGATCCCGGGTCGAGCGTGATGGCGAAGGGCTTACGCATCGCACAGCCCGTAGCGGCGGATATTGCGGTCGGCGATCTCCTGGATGCGCGCGATCACGGCGACGCGCGGCGGCTTGCCGAAGAGGTGCGCGAAGCGCTTCTGCGGCTTGAGGTACTCCTCGACCGGCAGTCGCCTGCGGATCTTCGACACCGCGGTGAGCTCGCCGTGCTCGGCTTCGATCACCGGGAACAGGCCCGTTTCCTTCGCCAGGCGCGCGATGCGGATCGTGTCCGCCGAATCGTGTCCCCAGCCCAGGGGGCAGGGCACGAAGATGTGGATGTAGCGCGCGCCGCGGAACTGCATCGCGCGCTGCACCTTCGCCTCGAGGTCGCGCAGCTCCGCGACCGTGGCGGTGGCGACGTACGGGATGCCGTGCGCCATCGCGATCGCGGGCAGGTCCTTGCCCTGGCCGAAGGCGTTGCCGGGCTCCTCGCCCGCCGCCACGGTGGTCGCGGTGCGCGCCGCGGGCGGCGTGGCCGAGGAGCGCTGCACGCCGGTGTTCATGTAGGCCTCGTTGTCGTAGCAGAGGTAGAGCACGTCGTCGTTGCGCTCGAACATGCCCGAGAGGCAGCCGAAGCCGATGTCGGTGGTGCCGCCGTCGCCGCCCTGCGCAACCACGCGCACCTCGGGCGTGCCTTTGACCTTCATCGCTGCGGCGATCCCGGTCGCCACCGCCGCGGCGTTGCCGAAGAGCGAGTGGATCCACGGAATCTGCCAGGAGGTTTCCGGGTAGGGCGTCGAGAACACCTCCAGGCACCCGGTCGCGTTCGCCGCCACGAGGCGATTGCCGGTGGCGCGCATCGCGGCATCGATCGCGTAGCGCGCGCCGAGCGCCTCGCCGCAGCCCTGGCAGGCGCGGTGGCCGGAATTGAGCGCGTTCGAGCGGCCCATGTCGGACTGCACCGAGCGCGCCTCGGGCGCGAGCAGCCGGTTGCCCACCGTGAAGGTGCCCGTCTGGTAGAACTTGACCGGCTGGAAGCTCATCGCCCGCCTCACCCGGTGCGCGAAGCGGCGACGCCCAGGTCGCGCAGGATGTTTTCCGCGATCGGCCCGGAGCGGCGGCTCTCGCGCTCGCGCGCGAGCGCCCGCTCGACGAGCGCGCGGTCCAGGTCGAGGAAGCTGAGCGGCTCGAGCTTGCCGCCGAGCGCGGCGGCGAGCATCCTGCCGAGCGCGCCGCGCGTGATCGGCCGGCCGCCGAGGCCCGCGATCACGGTGTGCACCGCATCGGGACTGCCGCCAAAGGCGCTGCGCACGTTCTGCGAGACGATCCCGCCCAGGCCCACGGCGAGGCTCTTTTCCAGCACCACCACGCGCTTCGCGCCGGCGAGCGCGGCGCACACCGCGCCGAGCGGCCAGGGGCGGAAGCAGGTGATGCCGAGCACGCCGATCCTCGCGCCCGCGCGGCGCATCTCGTCCACCGTGTCCTTGAGGGTGCCGAGCACGGAGCCGAGCGCCACCACGACCACCTCCGCGTCCTCGATGCGGTAGGCGTGCAGCAGCCCGCCGGTATCGCGGCCGAAGGCGCGGCGGAACTCCTCGGCCCAGCCCGGGATCAATTCGAGCGCCTTCATCTGCTTGGCGTGCGCGAGATAGCGCACCTCCATGAACGCCTCCGGTCCGACCATGGCGCCGATCGACACCGGCTCGCCCGGGTCGAGCACCTGGCGCGGCTCGTAGCCGGGAAGGTACGCGTCGACCTGCGCCTGCGTTGGGATGTCCACGCGCTCGTAGGCGTGCGTCAGGATGAAGCCGTCCATGCACACCATCACCGGGAGCGAGAGCTCCTCGCCCAGGCGAAACGCCTGGATATGCAGGTCGAGCGCCTCCTGGTTGGTCTCGGCGAACAGCTGGATCCAGCCGCAATCGCGCTGGCTGAGCGCGTCCGAGTGGTCGTTCCAGATGTTGATCGGCGCACCGATGGCGCGGTTCGCCACGGTCATCACGATCGGCAGGCCGAGGCCCGAGGCGTTGAACACGGCTTCGGCCATGTAGAGCAGCCCCTGGCTCGCGGTCGCGGTGTAGGAGCGCGCCCCCGCCGCGCAAGCGCCGATCGCCACCGACATCGCGGCGAACTCGGACTCCACGTTGATGAACTCGCAGCGCGCGAGCGCGCCGGATTTCACCCTCTCGCCGAGCGCCTCCACGATATGGGTTTGCGGCGAGATCGGGTAGGCGCAGATCACCTCCGGGCGGCAGAGGGCCACGCCTTCCGCGACCGCGCGCGAGCCTTCAGTCTGCTTCAGCATGGGCTTCCCCGAGCGCGAGCTCGTAGGCCTCGCGCGCTGCGGCGACATTCGCGCTCGCGACCTTGCCGGAGAACTTCTCCTCGATCGCGGCCGCCACCGACTCGAAGTGCAGCAGCCCGGCGAGCGCCGAGAACGCGCCGAGCAACGCCGCGTTCGGCAGCGGGCGGCCGACGTGCTTGCGCG
>JBFLYF010000008.1:0-23470 GCA_040756795.1 Pseudomonadota bacterium | reverse complement strand
GCCCGACCTGCGCGGCTACAACCTCTCGGACAAGCCCGCGCAGGTCGACGCCTACAAGACGAAGCACCTGGTCGGCGACGTGCTCGCGATCGCGGAGCAATACGCTCAAGGAAAATTCGTGCTGGTCGGCCACGACTGGGGCGGCGCGGTGGCCTGGGGCGTCGCGATCGCGCAGCCCCAGCGCCTCGGGCGCCTGGTGATGATCAACTCGCCGCACCCCTACGTCTTCTGGCGCGAGCTCGCGCGCAATCCCGCGCAGCAGAAGGCGAGCGAGTACATGAACCTGTTCCGGCTGCCCAAGGCCGAGCGCGTGCTATCGGAAAACGGCTACGCGCGCCTGCTCGGCGCCTTCGGCCACCTGCCGCAAGCCTGGCGCGGGGAGCTGATCGAGGCCTGGTCGCGGCCCGGCGCGCTCACCGGCGGCTTGAACTACTACCGCGCCTCGCCCCTGCACCCGGACGCGCCCGGCGATCCCGGCGCAAGCAAGCTCAGGTTCGAGGCCAGGGACTTCATGGTGCGCGTGCCCACGCTCGTGCTGTGGGGCGAGCGCGACACGGCGCTGCTCACCGGCTGCCTCGAAGGGCTGGAAGAGTGCGTGCCGGACCTCAAGCTGGTGCGCGTGGCCGACGCGTCGCACTGGATCGTGCACGAGAAGCCGGAGCTGGTCTGCAGTGAAATCGAGCGGTTTTTGGCGAAGTAAGCCTTTAGAATTTCTCTTGGAGGGGGAATGAGCAAGGCGGCCGTCCGCATACGGGAGCTCGAATCGCGCGTCGGCGAGGAGATCGCCGTCTCGCCCTGGGTCGACATGCCGCAGGAGCGCATCGACCTGTTCGCCAAGGCGACCGAGGACTTTCAGTGGATCCACGTCGACCCGGGGCGCGCGAAGCACTCCCCCTACGGCACCACCATCGCGCACGGCTACCTCACGCTCTCGATGCTGCCCAAGCTGATCGAATCCACGTTCGAGTTCTCCGACCGCAAGATGGGCGTCAACTACGGCCTGAACAAGGTGCGCTTCACCGCGCCCGTGCCCGCGGGCTGCCGCATCCGCGGCCGCTTCACGCTCGGCAGGTACGAGAAGCTCGAGGGCAACGGCGTGCAGACGACCTGGAACGTGGTGATCGAGCGCGAGGGCGGCGACCGGCCGGTCTGCGTCGCCGAAACGATCAGCAGGCACTATTTTTAGGGAGGAGGATCGTCATCCCCGCGAAAGCGGGGATCCAGATTTGTATGAACAAAAGATGGAAACAAAGGCCTCCAAACTCCAACTGGGGCGAGTTCGGGCCCGACGACCAGCGCGGGCGCATGAACTGGGTGACGCGCGACAAGGTGCTCGAGGGCGTCGCCGAGGTGCAGGAGGGCATCACGTTCTGCCTCTCGCTGCCGCTCGACTATCCCGGCGGCAGCGCGCTCAATCCGCGCCGCAACCCGCCGCGCCAGTTCGCCACGCTGCGCGGCGGCAAGCAGAACTTCTGTTTTCCGTTCGCCGAGGAGAACCCGCTGCTCACCGACGTGGTGTGCGACGACGTGGTGCTGCTCACGCTGCAATACTCGACGCAATGGGACAGCTTCGCGCATGTCGGCGGCAAGTTCGACGCCGATGGGGACGGCAAGCCCGAGATCGTTTTCTATAACGGCTTTACCGAGAAGGACATAAAAGCCGCGAAAGAAAACCCTGCTGCCGAGCCCTGGGCGCGCTTCGAGGGCGCGCGTGCCGACGCACTGGGTATCCAAAACCTCGCCGAGCACGGCGCGCAGGGGCGCGGCGTGATGGTGGACCTGCACGCGCATTTCGGGCGCGAGCGCAAGGCGGTGGGCTACGACGACCTGATGCGGGTGCTCGAGAAAGACAAGGTCGCCGTGGAGAAGGGCGATTTCGTCTGCTTCTATACCGGCTTCGCCGACGTCATCCTCGAGCTGAAGAAGAACCCCGACCCGAAGCTGCTGCACAGCACCTGCAGCGGCCTGGACGGGCGCGACCAGAAGCTGCTGCAATGGGTGAGCGACTGCGGCGCGGCGGCGCTGATCGCCGACAACTACGCGGTCGAGATCATCCCCGCGAGCCCCTTCAAGCCGATGCCGCACGCGCTCATGCCGCTGCACGAGCATTGCCTGTTCAAGAACGGCATCCACCTGGGCGAGATCTGGTACCTCACGGAGCTGGCGCGCTGGCTGCGTTCGCACCAGCGCAACCGCTTCCTGCTCACCGCGCCGCCGCTGCGCCTGCCGGGAGCGGTCGGCTCGCCCGCGGTCGCGGTGGCCACCGTATGAGCAAGGTCGCGATCGTCACCGGCTCGTCCTCGGGCATTGGGGCGGCGACTGCCCTGGAGCTTTCGAGCAGAGGTTGGAGCGTCGTCATCAATTATTCGAAAAACGAAGCTCAGGCAGCCGAAGTCGCTTCCCGCTGCAAATCCTCGATCACAATAAAAGCAGACGTCGGCGAGGACGCCGATTGCCGCAGGCTCGCCAGGGCGGCGCTCGACAAGTGGGGCCGCATCGACGCGCTGGTCAACAACGCCGGCACCACGAAGTTCGCCAAGCACGCCGACCTCGAAGCGCTCTCGGCCGAGGATTTCCTGCGCATCTATCGCCTGAACGTCGTGGGCCCGTTCCAGATGACGCGCGCCTGCGCGCAGGCGCTCAAGGCGGCGAAGGGCGCGATCGTCAACGTCTCGTCGGTCGCCGCGCAGCTCGGCGCGGGCTCCTCGGTCGCCTACGCGGCGTCCAAGGCGGCGCTCAATTCGATGACGGTGTCGCTCGCGCGCTCGCTCGGGCCCGAGGTGCGCGTCAACGCCGTGTGCCCGGGCTACGTCGACACGCCCTGGCAGAGCGGCGCGCTCGGCGCCGAGAAGGCGGCGCAGGCGGCGGCGCATTTCGCGACCATGGTTCCGCTCAAGGACTATGCGCGCCCGGAGGACGTGGCCGACGCGATCGTGTGGCTGATCGAGGGCGCGCGCCAGGTCACGGGCGAGACGATCTTCATCGACTCGGGCATGCACATCTCGCTCCCGCGATGAGCGGGGAATTCGACTACATCGTGGTCGGCGCGGGCTCGGCGGGCTGCGTGCTCGCCAGCCGCCTGAGCGCCGATCCGCGCAACCGCGTGCTGCTGCTGGAAGCCGGCCCGCGCGATCGCGATCCCTGGATCCACATCCCGCTCGGCTACGGCAAGCTCTTCAACAAGCGCTCGGTCAACTGGGCCTACGAGTCCGAGCCCGAGCCCGCGCTCGGCGGCCGGCGCATGTTCAGCCCGCGCGGCAAGGTGCTGGGCGGCTCCTCCAGCATCAACGGCCTGGTCTACATCCGCGGCCAGCCCGAGGACTACGACGGCTGGGAGGTGCCGGGCTGGTCGTTCGCCGAGCTGCTGCCCTACTTCAGGAAGTCGGAGAACCAGCAGCGCGGCGCAAGCAGCCTGCACGGCGCGGGCGGCCCGATCGGCGTCTCGGACATGGAGCGCCACGAGCTCGCCGACGCCTTCATCGCCTCTGCCGAGGCGCTCGGCGTGCGCCGCAACCCCGACTTCAACGGCGAAGCGCAGGAGGGCACCGGCTACTACCAGTGCACCACCTGGAACGGCCGGCGCGCGAGCACCGCGACCGGCTACCTGCGCGAGGCCGAGCAGCGCCCGAATCTGACTGTTTTGACCGAGGTTTTGGCTACAAGAATCTTGTTTTCCGGGAAGAAGGCTTCTTCGATCGAGTATCTGAAGAACAAAGAGCTCCAAAAAGCAGAAGCAAAGCGAGAAATCATTCTGTGTGGCGGTGCGTTCAATTCGCCGCAGCTGCTGCAGCTCTCGGGCGTAGGGCCGCGTGCGCTTCTGGAACGCCACGGCATCGCGCTGGTACACGAAGCTCCGGAGGTGGGCGAGGGCCTGCAGGACCACTTCTATGCGCGCACCTTCTGGCGCTGCAACCGGCCGATCACGCTGAACGACGACATGGCGAGCCTTTGGCGGCAGGCCGCGGCCGGCTTGAAGTATCTGCTGTTCAGGAAAGGCCCCTTGACGATCGCCGCGGGGTATGCGGCCGCGTTCGTGCGCACGCGCCCGGAGCTCAAGCGCCCCGACGCGCAGATCTACTTCATCAACTTCTCCACCGCCAAGCGCGGCGGCGTGCTGCATTCTTTTTCGGGCTTCACGCTCTCGGTGTCGCAGCTGCAGGTCGAGTCGCGCGGCTCGGTGCGCATCCGCTCCAGCGACCCGCGCGAGCCGCCCGCGATCCGCTACAACTACCTCGCCACCGAGCGCGACCGGCGCGTGATGCTGGAGGGAATCCGCTGGATCCGCCGCATCGCCGCGGCCAAGCCGCTCGCCGGCTACATCGCCGCCGAGGAGATGCCCGGGCCGAAGGCGCAGTCGGACGAGGAGCTGCTCGCGTTCCTGCGCGAGTCCGGCGACACGGTCTTCCACCCCACCTCGAGCTGCCGCATGGGGACCGACGAGCGCTCGGTGGTCGACTCGCAGCTGCGCGTGCGGGGCGTCGAGCGCCTGCGCGTCGTGGACGCCTCGGTGATGCCTGCGGTGGTCTCGGGCAACACCAACGCCGCGGTGATCGCGATCGCCGAAAAGGCCGCGGATCTTGTGCGGTGCGCAAAGATGTGATACATCTATGTCTCACATCATGCGATCGACCGTCACCGTGCGCGACCTGCGCAACCGTTTCCCCAGGGTGAGAAGGCTGATCGAGTCCGAGGGCGAGGTCCTGTTGACCGAGCGGGGTGTGCCCCGGTACCGGCTGACGGCCTATTCGCCGGCCCAGGAGGCCCGCCAACCCGCGCCCAAGGATTACCTGGCGCGGCTGAAGCGCCTGCAGCCGCGGCCGATGAGCGCCGCTGCGGCGCGGGCGCTCGACGAGGAGAATCGTGGCGCGCGTTGAGGCGGCATACGTCGATCCCAGCGCGCTGCTCAAGCTCTACGTGCACCAGGCGGAATCGGCGGCGGTCGGCGCCTGGCGCGCGCGGACCCCGGGCGCGCTGGCCGTGACGCACCACGGCCGGGTCGAGATCGTGAACGCCATTTGCCTAGCGGCGTTCCGTGGCGCCATTACCCACGAGGCGATGCGCGATGCGCTCGATTCGTTCGACGAGGACTTCGCGGCGGGGCGCTGCATTCAGGCCGATCTTCTCTGGCGGGCCGCCCTGCAGCGGGCCGCCGGCCTCAGCCGCAAGCACACCCCGCTTCTGGGCTGCCGGACGCTCGACGTGTTGCATGTCGCGTGCGCGCTGGAGCTCGGGCTGCGCAGGTTCTTGACGTTCGACGAGCGGCAGCGGCAGCTCGCCCGATCCGCCGGCTTGCGGCCGGTCATGCTGCCGAAGGCGCGTTCGGCGCGCCCGGCACGCCGCCCCGCGGCCGGCATGGCCTGACCCGGTCGCACGGGAATCCTCGATAATTGGCATTCCCCGGGGGGAGGGGAGCCATGGCAGCAGGCAGGAAAGGGCGTTCCGCAGCTGGCCGGCCGAACCGCGATGTGCAGCGGCTCGAGCTCGCGCTGCGCGCGATCGACGAGGCGATCTACGACTGGGACGTCGCCGCGGGCAGGATCTACTACTCCACCGGCGTCTACTCGCTGCTCAAGCTCCCGCGCAGCATGAAAACGCCGGGCGACTGGCGCCGGCGCATCCACCCCGAGGACCTGCCCGCCTACGACGCGGCGATCCTCGCCCATTTCAGGAAGAAGACAAGACGCTTCGTCTGCGACTACCGCTACCGCGCCAAGGACCGCAGCTGGCGCTGGGCGCGGCAGACCGGTATAGCGCAGCGCGACGCGCGCGGGCGCGCGGTGCGCATGGTCGGCTCGATCGGCGACATCACCGCCCTCAAGGCGGCGGAGGAGGCGCGCCGCCGCAGCGACGAGCGCTACGACCTTGCGCTGCGCGCGATCAACGAGGGCGTCTACGAGTGGAACATCCCGGATGGCACGACGTACTACTCCGACCGCGTCATGAACGCGGTTGGCCTCTCGCGCAGGGAGCTGAAAAACGCCGCGGACTGGCACAATCGCATCCATCCCGAGGACCGGGTGCGCTACGACGCGGCGCTGGTGGCGCACTTCAAAGGCAAGACCGAGCGTTTCGAGTGCGACTTCCGGTACCGTGCGCGCGACGGGTCCTGGCGCTGGGCGCGGCAGCACGGCATCGCGATCCGCGACGGCAGCGGCCGCGCCATGCGCATGCTTGGCTCGACCGGCAATATCGACGAGCTCAAGGCCGCCGAGCTGGAGTTGCGCCGCGCGCACGAGGAGACCGCCGAGGCGCTCGAGCGGCAGACGGCGACGGCGGAGATTCTCAAGGTGATCAGCAGCTCGCCCACGGACCTGCAACCCACGTTCAGGGCGATCCTGGAAAGCACCACCCGTTTGTGTGAGTCGAACATCGCGGCCCTCTTCCTGTACGACGGGCAGGTTCTCCGCTGCGCGGCGCACCACAACACCACGCCGGAATTCGCCAGGGTGCTGGACGCGATGCGCGCGCCGCCGAGCCGCCAGTCGGCGACGCGCCTTGCCGCGCTCGAGCGCGCGCCGGTGCGCGCGGACGACTACCAGAACGACCCGCGCTTCAAGCTTCTGCCAAGCCAACTGCGCGAAGAGGCGCGTTCTCTGATCTCGGTTCCCCTGCTGCGCGAGGGCGCCTTGGTCGGCGTCATCACGACCTGGCGGCGCGAGGTGCGGCCTTTCGCCGACAAGCACGTCGCGCTCCTGCAGACCTTCGCCGACCAGGCGGTGATCGCGATCGAGAACGTGCGCCTGTTCAACGAGACCAAGGAGGCGCTCGAGCGCCAGACCGCGACGAGCGAGATCCTCGGCGTGATGAGCCGCTCGCATACCGACATCCAGCCGGTCTTCGATGCCGTGGCGGCGACCGCGGCGCGGCTTTGCGAGGCGCAGGATGCCATCATCCAGCTGCGTGAAGGCGACGTCTTCCGCTTCGTCGCCCACCACGGCGCCCTTCCCAACATGCCTGTGGGCGGCACGCGGCCGCTTTCCCGAGACACGGTAACTGGACGAGCGATCCTGGAAGGCCGCCAGATCCACATCGCCGACCTCCAGACCGAGGCCGAGGACTATCCGCTGGGCAGCGCCATCGCCAGGCAGTACGACTATCGGACGATCCTCGCCACCCCGCTCATGCGCGACGGCGGCGCCATCGGCTCGATCGCGATCCGCCGCGCCGAGGCGCGGCCGTTCACCGCGAACCAGCTCGCGCTCGTGCGCACCTTCGCCGACCAGGCGGTGATCGCAATCGAGAACGTGCGCCTGTTCAACGAGACCAGAGAGGCGCTGGAGCAGCAGCAGGCGACCGCCGAGGTGCTCGGCTCGATCAGCAGCTCCATGACCGACGCGCAACCGGTCTTCCTCGCCATCGTGAAGAGCCTGCGGCGGCTGCTCGGCGCCCGGTTCTCGGTGCTGCAGGTCCTGCGGGGCGGCATGGTCGAGATGCCCGCGGTGGATGGCGGACCGGAGATGGAGGGGCTGCGCGCGCGCTACCCGCGGCCGCTCGACGACACGACGATCGGCGGGCGGGCGATGCTGTCCAAGCAGACACTCCAGGTGACGCCGGTGCTCGGAAATCCGGAGACGCCGGCCGCGACAGCCCAGTTCGCCAAGGATTTCGGGTTCAACTCGGTGATCTTCACGCCCATGATCTTCGAGGGCAGGGTGATCGGCGCGATCAGCGTCGCGCACGCCGAGGCAAAACCCTTTGACGACCGCCAGGCCGCGCTCATCAAATCCTTCGCCGACCAGGCGGTGATCGCGATCGAGAACGTGCGCCTGTTCAACGAGACCAGGGAATCGCTTGAGCGGCAGACGGCGACCGCGGAGATCCTCAAGGTGATCGCGAGCTCGCCTTCGGACGTGCAGCCGGTGTTCGAGGCGATCGCCGCGAGCGCGCGCCGGCTGCTCGGAGGCCTCTATTCGGTCGTCGCGCGCAAGATCGACAAGTCGCTGCACCTGGCGGCGCACACCGGCACGACCGAGGAAGGCGACGCCGCACTGAGGAAGCTGTTCCCGACGCCGATCACGGGGCAGGGCGCCATGGGCAAGACGGTCGTGACCGGGGCTCCCGTCGCCGTCGAGGACGTCGAAACCGATCCCGCCTACTCCGCCGGCTTCCGCGAGGGCGCGCGCGCGCGTGGGATGCGCAGCATGTTGTGCGTTCCCATGCTGCGCGAGAGCGAGGCGATCGGCGTGGTTGCGGTCACCCGGGCTCAGCCGGGACCGTTCAGCGAGCACCAGACAGACCTTCTCAGGACCTTCGCCGACCAGGCGGTGATCGCGATCGAGAATGTGCGCCTGTTCAACGAGACCCAGGAGGCGCTGGCGCGCCAGGCGGCGGCGGCCCAGGTCCTGCGCTCGATCAGCGAGTCGGTGTCCGACACCGCGCCGGTCTTCACCGCGATCCTCGATTGCTGCAACCGGCTGATTCCCAGCCTCGATTACGTGCAGGTGCAGCTGATCGAGGGTCCGGATCGGGTGCGGCTGGTCGATCACCGCTTCGGCCAGGTGCGCGGCGCGGCGCCCGGCAAGCAGGACGAGCGGCGCGCCGAGCTGATGGCGCGCGAGGCGGCGCATTTCCCGCGGCCGCTGGCCGGCAGCACGCTCGAGCGTGCGCTGAAGCAAGGGCGCGTGGTCATCCTGGCCGATACGCTGGATGGGCCCGACACGCCGCCGGCGACGCGGGTGGAGGCGCAGCGCTGGGGCCACAGCTATTCGCAGATCACCGTGCCCTTGATGAGCGAGGGCCGGTGCATCGGGGCCATCGAAGCCTTCCGGCGGCAGCTCGGCGGTTTCGAGGCCAAGGAGAGCGCGCTGCTCGAATCCTTCGCCGACCAGGCGGTGATCGCGATCCAGAACGCGCGCCTGTTCAACGAAACCAAGGAGGCGCTCGAGCGGCAGACGACGACGGCGGAGATCCTGAAGGTCATCGCGAGCTCGCGCACCGAGGTGCAGCCGGTTTTCGACGCGATCGTCGCGGCTTGCGCGCGGATTTTTCCGGGTCATTCGGCGGGTATCAATCTTCGCAACGAGGACGGTCTGATCGATATCAAGGCGTCGGTGGGCGTGGACCGGGAGGCGGCGCGCAAGGTGTTCCGCGAGATCGGTGTGCGGCATGCGGGGGGCGGGCTGCTCCTGCGCCGCAACGTCGCGCATTACCCCGACATGGAAGCGCCCGACGTCCCGGCGCCCGTCCGCGAGGGCGCTCTCGCCGGAGGGAACCGTGCGCAAGTCTTCGCGCCACTGGTCGCCGAGGGACGCGGCATCGGCTCGCTGTGGGTGGGACGCAAGACGCCGGGCCCCTTCAGCGAGAAGGAGATCGCGCTGCTCCAGACCTTCGCCGACCAGGCGGTGATCGCGATCGAGAACGTGCGCCTGTTCAAGGAGCTGCAAGCGCGCACCGAGGCGCTCACGAAGTCGGTCGGGCAGCTCACGGCGCTGGGCGAGGTCGGGCAGGCGATCAGCTCGACGCTCGACCTGGAGACCGTGCTGCAGACGATCGTCACGCGGGCGGTGCAGCTGGCCGGTCTCGACGCGGGCGGCATCTACGAGTACGACGAGCGGGCCGAAGAGTTTCGCCTGCAGGCGTCGGAAAACGTGCAGACCGAGCTGGTGGACGCCGTGCGCCGCCAGCCCATCCGGAAGGGTGATGGAGCGGTGGGCCACACCGCGGTGACCCTCGAGGCGGCGCAGGTTCCCGACATCCTCGATGCGAGCTACCAGGGCAGCCGCAAGGACGTCCTGGTGCGTGCGGGCTACCGCGCGATCCTTGCCGTGCCGCTGCTGCGCGAGGAGCACCTGCTCGGCGCGCTGCTCGTTTATCGCCGCACGCCGGGCCGCTTCCCGAGCGCGGTGATCGATCTGCTGAAGACCTTCGCCACGCAGTCGGCGATGGCGATCCAGAATGCGCGCCTTTTCCGCGAGATCGCCGAGAAGGGCAAAGAGCTCGAGGTCGCGAGCCGGCACAAGTCGCAGTTCCTCGCCAGCATGAGCCACGAGCTGCGCACGCCGCTCAACGCCATCCTCGGCTTCAACGAGATGATCCTCGACCAGGTGTACGGCGAGATTCCGACGGACGTGAAGGCGCCGCTCGAGAACATGCAATCGAGCGGCAAGCACCTCTTGCGCCTCATCAACAACGTCCTCGATCTCGCCAAGATCGAGGCGGGGAGGATGGAGCTCGCGCTCTCGGATTACTCGGTGCAGGACACCGTGGGGAGCGTGCACTCCACGCTCGGCCCGCTTGCCGCCGACAAGGGGCTTGAGTTCGTCGCCAGCGCGCCCGGCGACATTCCGCTCGCCTACGGCGACGGCGGCCGCATCGCGCAGTGCCTCATGAACCTCGCCGGCAACTCGCTCAAGTTCACCAAGCAGGGCAGGGTGGAGATCGCCGTGCGGCTGAACGGCGACGCGACGCTGCGCTACAGCGTCAGCGACACCGGCATCGGCATTCCGCCCGAGAAGATCGGGAGCCTGTTCACCGAGTTCAAGCAGACCGACGCGACCATCGCCTCCGAGTACGGCGGCACGGGCCTGGGGCTCTCGATCACGAAGAAGTTCATCGAGATGCATGGCGGCCGGATCTGGGTGGAGAGCGAGGTGGGGAAGGGTTCCACTTTCATCTTTGAGGTGCCTTTGAGAGCAAAAGCGTGACAGCCAAAACCATTCTGTACGTCGAGGACAACGAGATGAACCGCCAGATCGTGCGTGATCTGCTCAAGCGCACCACGTACAGCCTCGTCGAGGCGCACGACGGCGAGGCGGGCGTGGCGAAGGCGCTCGAGATCAAGCCCGACCTCATCCTGATGGACATCCAGCTGCCGAAGATCTCCGGCATCGAGGCGATGAAGCAGCTGCGCGCCCAGGCCGCCACGGCCGCCACGCCGATCATCGCCATCACCTCGTTCGCGCTCTCGGGCGACGACCAGAAGGCGAAGGAGGCGGGGGCGACGGCCTACCTCGCCAAGCCCTACAGCCCGCGCGACCTCATCGCGCTGATCCGCAAGATCCTGCCGGAAGGCGGCTAAGCCATGCGCCGGATGCCCGGCACCTGATCGAAGCCGGCGTCGAAGCTCAGCATCCGCGACACGCCGTTGCGCTCCATGAGGGCGACGTGGAGCGCGTCGCGCGCGGAGAGCCCCGGATAGCCCTGCACCAGGTCCTTCGCGCGCTCCACGTCGCCCTGCGCGACCGGGAACACTTCGTCCACGACGTTGAGCAGCGCATCGAACGCCGGCTGGATCGCATCGCGCCGCCCGATGGCGGCGTAGCGGTGCAGGATCTCCTGCAGCACCTCGGCATCGGTCACCAGCCGCTCGCCGTCGGCGATCGCGCGCTCGAGCAGCCGCCGCGCGGCGATCTTGTTCGGATGTTCCGCGCCGACCAGGTACATCGGCAGGTTGGAGTCGAGAAAGATCACTCCCCGGCGCCGTAGCCGCGCTCGATCTCGGCGAGCATCCGGTCGATATCCGCGGTCGGATACGCATGCCTCGCCGCGGCGCGCACCGCGGCGAGCTTGCGGTCGGCGTCACCCGAGGGCTGCGTGCGTCGCGCGGCGCGCAGCGCGCGCCGCACCCACTCGGCCACCGTGGTGTTCGAGCGCCGCGCCAGGCGGCGCAGCTCGCGCATCTCGCTCTCCTCCAGCAGCACCTGGAGCCTCTTACTCATTGCTGCATTCTAAGTTACTCATGCAGATGAGTCAAAGAGCCGGAGGCTTGCGTGCACGCGTCGCGTCAAATCGGATAACGCTGCGATCGACCGCGCCTGCGCCGGCCCCGCTCGACTATCATGCCGTGATCGCGAAAGCCGGGGGAGGGGGAGCCGGTGGCGGCCAAGGGCAAGGGCATGGACGGCGCGGCGCCGGCGCTCGCGCGCCTGCGGCGCGAGCTTGCTGCCTCGCGCGCGCGCGAAGCCGCGACCGCGGCGATCCTCAAGGTCATCCGCCGCTCGCCTAACGACGCGCAGGCTGTTTTCGACGCGATCGTGAAGACCGCCCGGAAGCTCCTCGACGGTCGTTCAGTCGTTATGCTGCGCGTGGAGGGCGACATGCTTCACCTCCTGGCGTTGACGTCGACTTCCACGACGGCCGACCGCTTCGCCCGCTCCAGGTTTCCGATGCCGGTAGCGAAAAACATCTCGCATGGAACGGCCATACGCACGCGCCGCCCCCACGTCACGCATGACACCGAGAAGTATCCGCATAAGTGGCGGGAGGCAAGAGAGCAGGCGCGCAAGCGCGGCTATCGAAGCATCGTCGGCGTCCCGATGCTCCGGCAGGGCAAGCCCATCGGGTCGATCGCGGTCACGCGCGTGCAGCCCGGCGGCTTCAGCCGGCACGAGATCCGCATCCTCGAGACCTTCGCCGACCAGGCGGTGATCGCGATCGAGAACGCGCGCTCGTTCCGCCAGACGAAGGAGGCGCTCGAACAGCAGAAGGCGACCGGCGAAATTCTCGGCGCCATGTCGGCGTCGATCGCCGACACCAAGCCGGTGTTCGAGCGCATTCTCGTCAGCTGCGAGCGCCTCTTCGCCGGGCGGCGGATGGGGATCAGCGTCCTCGGCGATGACGGCAAGCTCCACCTGGGCGCCTATCGCGGCCCCGGCGCCGGCAAGTTCGCGAAGCTCTTTCCGATGCCGGCCGACGAGACGAGCGGGGCGGGTGCGGCGATTATCAACCGACGCGTCATGCACTACCCGGACGTCCAGCATCAGCGCGGCGTTCCTCTGGGCGTGCGCAGGGGAGCCGCGGCGACCGGCACCCGGTCGGTGATCTTCGCGCCGCTGCTCTGGGAAGGGGCCGGGATCGGCGCCATTTTTGTCGGCCGCTCGGCGGCGGTCGCGTTCAGCGACAAGGAAATCGAGCTCCTCAAGGCGTTCGCGCACCAAGCCGCGATCGCGATCAAGAACGTGCGCCTGTTCAACGAAACCAAGGAGGCGCTCGAGCGGCAGACCGCGACCGCGGAGATTCTCAGGATCATCGCGAGCTCGCCGTCGGATGTGCAGCCGGTTTTCGATGCGATCGCGGCGAGCGCGCTGCGGCTGATCGGCGGCGTGTCGGCAACGGTCACACGTCTTGTCGGCGACACGCTGCACCTCGCCGCGTTGACCACGACCAGCAAGTCCGGGGACAACGCGGTGAGGCGCATATTCCCGGTACCGGTCGCGCGCTCCGGCGGAACCATGGGGAGAGTGGCGCAAACGAGAGTGCCCGTCTACGTAACCGATACGGAAGCGGACCGCATCTACGGATCGGCGTATCGCAAGATGGCGCGTGCCCGGGGCTTCCGCAGCACCGTGGGCGTACCCATGCTGCGCGAGGGCAAGGTCATCGGAACGATCGTGGTCACCCGCAAGGACCCAGGCTCGTTCTCGCCGCACCAGATCAGCCTGCTGCAGACCTTCGCCGACCAGGCAGTGATCGCGATCGAGAACGTGCGGCTGTTCAACGAGACCAAGGAAGCGCTCGAGCGGCAGACCGCCACGGCGGAGATCCTCAAGGTTATCGCGAGTTCGCCCGACGACGTACAGCCGGTGTTCGACGCGATCGCTCAGAGCGCGCGGCGTCTCCTCGACGGACTGGGTGCAGCGGTGACGCGCGTCGAAGGCGACGCTATCAACCTAGTGGCGCTCACCTCGATCGACCGACCCGGGGAACAGGCGCTGAGAAAGGCGTTCCCGCAGTCGATCGCCACGGCGGCCGGCCACCATGCGAATGCCATCCGGGGCAGAGCGCCTTCCATCATCAAGGACGTCGAGACGTATCGCGGACTCTCTCCTCAAGCGCTTGACGGCTATCGTGCGCGCGGCGTGCGGGCACTGCTGGCGGTGCCGATGATGCGCGGCGGCGAAGCAATAGGCACGATCGCCGTTTCGCGCGGCAGGCCGGGGCCGTTCGATGAACATGAGATCGGACTGCTCAAGAGCTTTGCGGATCAGGCGGTGATCGCGATCGAGAACGTGCGGCTGTTCAACGAGACCAGGGAGGCGCTCGAGCGACAGATTGCGAGCAGCGAGATTCTGGGGGTCATTGCGGGCGCGCAGTCGGACGCCTCGCTGGTATTCCAGACAATCGCACGCAACGCACGGCGCTTGACCGGCGCCGTATTCTGCAACGTGCTCCGCTACGACGGTGAAATGTTGCACGTCGCCGCCACGGAGGGGTTCGGCGAAGAAGCCCTGCAGCGTGCGCGCGCGATGTATCCGATGAGGCCGTCCCTCAGCCAGGTTTCCGGACGGGTGATTCAGGAGAGAAGCGTTATACGAATCGGGGATGCGCAAAGCGACCAGCACTACAACCGGGAGTATGCCGCCACGGGCGGCTGGCGCCGGATGCTGGGTGTCCCGATGCTGCGCGACGGCAACCCGCTCGGCGTAATCGTGGTGGCCTGGGAAGACGTGGGCGAAACACCTGACGCCCAAGTAGACCTTCTGAAATCCTTCGCCGACCAGGCCGTGATCGCGATCGAGAACGTGCGCCTGTTCAACGAGACCAAGGAGGCGCTCGAGCGGCAGACGGCGACGGCGGAGATCCTCAAGGTGATCGCGAGCTCGCCGTCCGACGTGCAACCTGTATTCGATGCCATCGTGCGAAGCGCCGCGCGGCTGTTCAACCGGCGGGCAACGCTAAGGCTGGTCGTGCCCGAAGGCTTGCGGCGGGTCGCGTCCAGCCATGCGGAGTT
Organism: Pseudomonadota bacterium; assembly: GCA_040756795.1. Classification (GTDB taxonomy): domain Bacteria; phylum Pseudomonadota; class Gammaproteobacteria; order Burkholderiales; family SG8-39; genus RBG-16-66-20. Next base: position 8,802 of record JBFLYF010000008.1, on the reverse strand, counting down.
GGTGGAGTCCGGCCCTCCGGAGCTAATGCCTCTCGACCGCGACAATCTGTCGGGGCGAGTGGTTCTCGGGGGCAAGGCGATTCAGGTCGTGGATACGCTTGGTCCCGATGCGCCGCCCTACGCGCGGGCACATGCGCGGACCTGGAACTTCCGCTCGAACGCGAGCGCCCCGCTGATTCGAGAAGGAAAGGTGATCGGCGCGGTGGCGGTTCAGTCGTCGGAGCCGGGCGCGCTCACCGACAAGCAGATGGCGCTCCTCGGCACCTTCGCCGACCAGGCGGTGATCGCGATCCAGAATGCGCGCCTGTTCAACGAGACCAAGGAGGCGCTCGAGCGGCAGACGGCGACGGCGGAGATCCTCAAGGTGATCGCGAGCTCGCCGTCGGACGTGCAGCCGGTGTTCGACGCCATCGTGCGCAGCTGCCAGCGCCTCTTCAGCGGCCAAGTCGTAGTGCTGACGCTGGTCGAAGAGGGCAGGATCGTGCCGCGGGCGAGCATCGGCGCCGAGGACGTGAAATCCATGCCGCCGTGGCCGCTCGATCGCGACAGCGCGACGGGCGCCTGCGTGCTCGACGGGCAAACGATCAACATCGGCGACACGCAGCTCGTGGTGGACAGGTTCCCTCGGATGAAGGATCTCTCGATCCGGCTCGGCTATCGCTCGGGGCTCTACGTGCCGCTGCGCCGCGAAGGCAGCGTCATCGGCACGCTCAATGTCGTGCGCAAGGACCGGGGCGCGTTCGCCGAGCGCGAGGTGTCGCTCGCGGAGACCTTCACCGACCAGGCCGTGATCGCGATCGAGAACGTGCGGCTGTTCAACGAGACCAAGGAGGCGCTCGAACGGCAGACGGCGACGGCGGAGATCCTCAAGGTCATCGCCAGCTCGCCGTCGGATGTGCAACCTGTATTCGAGGCGATCGCACGCAACGCGCTCGCGCTTTGCGGCAGCTCGGCGGCCAATGTTTACCGCTACGACGGAAAACAGATGCACTTCGTCGCGAGCGCTCAAGTGGCGCAGGAACTCGTCGAGTTGCTGTATCGCGGGTACCCCCGTCCCCCGGACCGGAGCCGCGCGACGGGAAGAGCGATCCTGTCGAAGCAGGTGGTCCGCATCGAGGACGCGCTCGCCGATCCCGACTACGATCAGTCCGTGGTCGCGGCCAGTGGCTGGCGGCGCATGTTCGCCGCGCCGATGCTGCGCGAGGGCGAGCCGATCGGCGCGATCGCCCTCAACTGGCCCGACCCGGGCCCGATTCCGGCGAACCAGGAGATGCTGCTCAAGACCTTCGCCGACCAGGCGGTGATCGCGATCGAGAACGTGCGCCTGTTCAACGAGACCAAGGAATCGCTTGAGCGCCAGACGGCGACGGCGGAGATCCTCAAAGTGATCGCCAGCTCGCCTGCGGACGTGCAGCCGGTGTTCGATGCGATCGCCGGAAGCGCAACGCAGTTGCTTGGCGGATTCTCGACGGCCGTGGTTCGTGTCGTCGGCGAGGCCATTCACTTGGCGGCCTTCACCTCGACCGGAGAATCCGGCGACGAGGCGCTCAAGGGAGTGTTCCCATTGCCGGTCGCCGAGGCTCCGGGGAACGTGGGCAGAGCGATCCGGGAAAAGACCGCGCATTGGAGTGCGGACATCGAGGCCGACCCTTCGATGTCCGCAGAGTTCAAGGCGGTGATCCGCGCGCGCGGCTGGCGATCTGGCCTTGCGGTGCCGATGCTGCGCCACGGCGAAGTGATCGGCGCTATCAATGTCACGCGCCGCGAGCCCGGTCCGTTCACCCTCCACCAGATCGGCTTGCTGACTACCTTCGCCGACCAAGCGGTGATCGCGATCGAGAACGTCCGGCTGTTCAACGAGACCAAGGAAGCGCTCGAGCGGCAGACGGCGACGGCGGAGATCCTCAAGGTGATCGCGAGCTCGCCCTCGGACGTGCAGCCGGTGTTTGACGCGATTGTGCAGAGCGGCGCACGTCTCTTCCCGCCCTGCAACGCGACAATCATGATGCGAGACGGCGCCGTGATTCGGCTCAGCGCGGTCGCGGGCCCGAGCGTGATGAACATAGAAGAGGTGCGAGCGCAATTTCCCGTCGCGTTCGAGCCGAAGGGCGTCTTTGCAGCCCAAGCGATTGCCGAGTGTCGGATCATTCGGGTTTCTGATACCGAAGATCTGGGTGAGGACCACGCCAGAGCAAAGGCGGTTGCCAGATCCGGCGGCTACCGAGCATTCACCATGGTTCCGCTTGCCCGGGAAGGGACGGGAATCGGCGCCATTGCGCTGACGCATCCGCTCGCAGGTTTCCTGTTGCCCGAGAAGCAGCTCGCGATGCTCCAGACCTTCGCCGACCAGGCGGTGATCGCGATCGAGAACGTGCGCCTGTTCAACGAGACCAAGGAAGCGCTCGAGCGGCAGACCGCGACGGCGGAGATTCTCAGGGTCATCAGCAGTTCTCCGACCGACACGCAGCCCGTATTCGAGGCGATTGCGAAGAGCGCTGCGCGGTTGTTCAGCGGACAGGGAGTCGGGATTCTCCTGGCCGAGGGCGACCGGCTCCAGCTGGGAACCGCCGTGGGCAGCATCGATCTCGAGATTGCGCGCAAGAGGTACCCGCTGCCGCTGAACCGGGAGACGCTCAGCGGCAGGGTGATTCTTGACAAGGTGTTTGCCGACGTCGCCGACACGGAATCACCGGATACGCCGGAGCTTCTGAGGGTCCTTGCGCGGGAACTGGGCTATCGGGCGATCTCATCCGCGCCGATGATGAAGGAGGGCAAGGCAATCGGCGCAATCACCGTAGTGCGCAGCGCACCGGGGGCGCTCGCCGAGAAGGAAATCGCGCTTCTGCGAACCTTCGCCGACCAGGCGGTGATCGCGATCGAGAACGTGCGCCTGTTCAAGGAGCTGCAAGCTCGCACCGAGGCGCTCACCAAGTCGGTCGGGCAGCTCACGGCGCTCGGCGAGGTGGGGCAGGCGATCAGCTCTACGCTCGAGCTCGAGACGGTGCTGCAGACGATCGTCAAGCACGCCGTGCAGCTCGGCGGGCTGGATGCGGGCGGCATCTACGAGTACGACGAGGCGAGCGAGGAGTTTCATCTGCGCACCGTCGAGAACATGAGCGGCGAGGTGGTGGAGCTGTTGCGCAGCCAGCCGATCCGCAAGGGCGAAGGTGCGGTAGGCACCTGTGCAGTGACGCGCGAGCCGGTGCAGGTGCCCGACATCCAGAACGACAGCTACCACAGCCGGCTGCGCGAAATCCTGATGCGCGCCGGGCGCAGGGCGGTGCTCGCGGTGCCGCTGCTGCGCGAGGACCACATCATCGGCGCGCTCGCGGTGCAGAAGGTCGCGCCGGGGCCATTCGCGCCGGAGGTGGTGGAGCTGCTCAAGACCTTCGCCACGCAGTCGGCGATGGCGATCCAGAACGCGCGGCTGTTCCGCGAGATCGCCGAGAAGGGCCGGCAGCTGGAGGTCGCGAGCCAGCACAAGTCGCAGTTCCTCGCCAGCATGAGCCACGAGCTGAGGACGCCGCTCAACGCGATCCTCGGTTTCAACGAGATGCTGCTCGGCGAGGTCTACGGCGCGGTGCCCGCCGACATGAAGGAGCCGCTCGGCGACATCCAGACGAGCGGCAAGCATCTGCTGCGCCTCATCAACAACGTGCTCGACCTCGCCAAGATCGAGGCCGGGAGGATGGAGCTCGCGCTCTCGGATTACTCGGTTCAGGACACGGTAGAGAGTGTGCGCTCGACGCTCAGGCCCCTTGCCGCCGACAAGGGGCTGGAGTTCCTCGCCAGCGTGCCGGCGGACATCCCGCTCGCCTACGGCGACGCGGGCCGCATCGCGCAGTGCCTCATGAACCTCGCCGGCAACTCGCTCAAGTTCACCAGGCAAGGCAAGGTCGAGATCTCGGTGCAGCAGCAGGACGGCAGCCTGCGCTACTGCGTGGCGGACACCGGGATGGGCATTCCGCCCGAGAAGATCGGCAGCCTCTTCACCGAGTTCAAGCAGACCGACGCGACCATCGCCTCCGAGTACGGCGGCACGGGCCTGGGGCTCTCGATCACGAAGAAGTTCATCGAGATGCATGGCGGTCGGATCTGGGTGGAGAGCGAGGTGGGGAAGGGTTCCACTTTCATCTTTGAGGTGCCTTTGAGAGCAAAAGCGTGACAGCCAAAACCATTCTGTACGTCGAGGACAACGAGATGAACCGCAAGATCGTGCGCGCGCTGCTCAAGAACACGGCGTACCGCCTCATCGAGGCGCACGACGGCGAGGCGGGGGTGGCCGCGGCGCTCGAGCACAAGCCGGACCTCATCCTGATGGACGTGCAGCTGCCCAAGCTCTCGGGCATCGACGCGACGAGGAAGATCCGCGCCGAGGCCGCTACCGCGCGCACGCCGATCCTCGTCATCACCTCGTTCGCGCTCTCGGGCGACGAGCAGAAGGCGATGGAGGCCGGCGCCACCGGCTACCTCGCCAAGCCCTACAGCCCGATCGACCTGCTCGGCCGGATCCGCAAGCTTCTTCCGGAAGGCTGATGCGGCGCGACTAGTTTCGCCGGCGCCGTTGCATGGACCGGACCAGCTCTTCCACCGCGCTGGCCGGTGCCCCCTTGATGCGCGCGTTCGGCCGCCCGCCCGCGAGGAAGGCGACCACGAGCAGGATCTCGTCGGCGCGCGGCGCGCCGGGCACCGAGACCTGCATCGTGTCCATCGCGTCGTAGTTCCAGGCATCGTCGATGCCGCCGAAGACGACGTCGATCGACTGACCGGGAGCGCCGACCTTGGCGTTGCCCGGGATGAGCGCGCGGCCGCGCCGCAGCCCGCGCCGCATGGCGAGGCCGATGCGCACGTGGATCATCGCCGCGCCGTGCTCGAGGTCGCCGCCCGTGCCGACCAGCGCCGCCTTGCCGTAGCCGAGCGGCCGGCGCTTGCCCAGCGCGGCGAGCGCGCGCCGCGTGAGCAGCGTCCCGGCCTCTACCGACAAGTCCACGAGGGAGGCATGGTCGTCGACCGTCCGTCCCGCGAGCGGGTTGCGCAGCACGGCGCAGGCCGCGACCTGGCGCGCGGCGGTGCGCAGCGCCCGCCCGGCCTCGGCGCGGATTTCCCTGTCGATCAGCACGAGTTCCCGGATTTGCATCAGCGCGCTCCTCGTCTGATTCTGCCGCAGAAGTGACTCGCCTGGGAAATTGGTCTAAACTGACCAACTATGGAGAAAGTGCAGCTGCATGAAGCGAAAGCGCGCCTGTCCGAGCTGGTCGATCGCGCCCAGGCCGGCGAGGAGGTCGTGATTTCGCGCCACGGCAAGGCGGTGGCCAAGCTGGTCGGCTACCGGCCCAAGCGCGCGCGCCGCCTGGGCGGCGTTCTGCGCGGCAAGATCAAGTTCCGCAAGGGCTGGGACAAGCCGCTGCCTGAGGACATCTTCGATGTCTTCAAAGACCGCGATTGAAGCTGCTCCTCGACACGCACTCGCTGCTCTGGTACCTCACCACGCCTGAGAAGCTGCCGGGAGCGGCGCATCGTGCCATCCAGGCGGCCGAGAATGACGTCTTCGCGAGCCTCGCCAGCGCCTGGGAGATATCGATCAAGGTTGCGCTGGGCAAGCTCGCTTTCGATGCGCAGAGCCTGGCCCAGGCGCTGCCGGCCGTGGGCGTAGAGCCGCTCGGCATCAGCCTTGAGCATGCCGCGCGCATCGCGCAGCTCCCGCTGCACCACCGCGACCCGTTCGACCGCATGCTGGTGGCGCAGGCGCTGTGCGAATCCATGACCCTGGTCTCGAGAGACCGCACACTGGCGCGATACGGTGTCAAGCTGCTCTGGGAACGGGCGTAATGTGGGAAACGGCCGCCATCGCGGCGCTCGTCGCCGGGATCGCGTTCTGGATCGACAGCCTGCGCGCGCGCGAGCGCGCGCTCGCCGCGGGGCGCGCCGCCTGCGAGCGCTACGGGCTGCAGCTGCTCGATGAGACGGTGGCGGTGAGCGCGCTGCGCCTGGCGCGCAACGCCGAGGGCAGGCTGCGGCTGCGGCGCGTCTACGCGTTCGAGTTCTCCGACACCGGCAACAACCGGCGCCAGGGCTCGGTGGCGGTCCTCGGCGCCGAGGTCGAGGACCTGCACCTCGAGCCATACCCCGTGCAATGAGCGCATGGCTCGAAGGCCGGGTGCTCGAGAACCGGCGCTGGACCGAGACGCTCTTCTCGCTGCGCGTGCAAGCGCCGCGCCTTGCTTTCGAGGCGGGGCAGTTCGTGCGCATCGCGCTCGACGTGCAAGGCGCGCGCGTGGCACGGCCCTTCTCTTTCGTCAACCCGCCCGAGGACCCGGTGCTCGAGTTCTACGGCGTCGTCGTGCCCGAGGGGCCGCTCTCGCCGCGGCTCGCGAGGCTCGAGGCGGGATCCGCGCTTTACGTCGCCGACAACCCCTCGGGCTTCCTCGTCCTCTCGGAGGTGCCGGCCGCCGAGGACCTGTGGCTGGTCGCGACCGGCACCGGCATCGCGCCGTTCCTCTCCATCCTGCGCACCGCTGCGCCCTGGGAGCGCTACCGGCGCGTGATCCTCGTGCATGCCGCGCGCCATGCGAAGGAATTGGTCTACGGGGATCTGATCCGGGAAATCCAGGGGAAATTTCGAGATAAATTCAAAATCATCAGATTCGTAAGCCGTGAAGTCGCCCCCGGCACGCTCGCCGGCCGCGTTCCGGCGGCGATCCGCGACGGCAGGCTGGAAGCCGCGGCCGGGCCGATCGGCCCCGAGCGCTCGCAGTTCATGCTCTGCGGCAACCCGCAGATGCTGAAGGACGTGAGCGCCGCGCTCGGCGAGCGCGGCCTGAAGAAGCACCGCCGCCGGGCGGCGGGCCAGATCACGGTGGAAAGCTTTTGGTGAGGGCTGTTCTCGTCCTGCTGCTTGTCCTCCTGCAAGCCTGCAGCCCGACGCGCTTCGTCTACGACAACGCCGACACGTTCCTGCGCTGGCAGGCGAACAGCTACTTCGACTTCCACGACGAGCAGGCCGACGACCTTGATCGCCGCATCGCCGCGTTCCTCGCCTGGCACCGCGCCGAGGCGCTGCCGCAGTACGCGCGCTTTGCGGAGGAGGCCGCGGGGCGCCTGCTGCGCGGCCTGCAGCGCGCCGACCTCGAATGGGGGTACGATACTTTCCTCGCCCATGTGAGGGGGGCGCTGGGCGCCGCCGGCGCACGGATGGCCGACCTGCTCGATCGCCTGAGCGCGGAGCAGCTCGCGCATCTGGAGCAGCGGCTCGCCGATGAGAACCGCAAATTCGCCAGGGAGCAGCTGCAGGGAACCGTGGAAGAACGCCGCCAGCGCCGCCTGAAACGCAACCTCGAGCGGCTCGAAGAGTGGTTCGGGCCGCTCAGCGACGCGCAGGCCGGGCGCGTGCGCGCCTACAGCGAGCGCGCGCCGCTCGGCGGCGAGCTGCGCGAGCGCGACCGCAGGCGCCGCCAGAAGGAATTCGTCGAGATGTTGCGCGCGCGCGAAGCCCGCAAGCGCCTCTCGGCATGGGCGAGCGCCTGGGACGGCGGGCGCGAGCCCGCGTACCAGAAGGCCGCGCGCGAGACGCGCGAGGCGTATTTCGACCTGCTGCTCGATCTGGACCGCATGCTCGCGCCCGGGCAGCGCGCGGCCGCGGCGGCGCGCATGCGCGAGTACGCGGCGAGCTTCGGGGCGCTCTCGCGCCGATGAACGAGCGCCGCGAGCTGCCGCCGGTGCAGGACGCCGAGGCGACGCTGCCGGGCTACGCCGGGCGGCCGCGCGACCCGCAGCTCGAGTACAAGGCGATCCTTGCCAACGCCTCGATCGGCATCGCCTTCACGCGCGACCGTCGCTTCACGCTGTGCAACCCGAAATTCGCCGAGATGTTCGGCTGGAAGGCCGAGGACCTGATCGGGCAGTCCGGCGAGGTGGTGTATCCCTCGCGCGAGAGCTACGAGGCGCTCGGCCAGATCGCCGTCCCGGTGCTCGGCGCCGGGCGCCAGCTCGACGTCGAGTGGGAGGTGCGGCGCAAGGACGGCTCGACGTTCCTGTGCCGCATCATCGCCAAGGCGGTGAGCCGGACCGAGCCGCAGCGCGGCACGGTCTGGATCGTGGAGGACATCACCAGCAGGAAGCGCCACGCCGACGAAGTGGCGCGGCTGCTGCGCGAGCAGGACGCGATTCTCGACACCGCCTCGATCGGCATCTGCTTCGTGCGCGAGCGGCGCATCGTGCGCTGCAACCGGCGCATGGAGGAGATGTACGGCTACGCGCACGGCGAGATGAGCGGCAAGCCCACGGCGATCACCTACGCCACCGAGACGGACTACGCCGCGGTGGAGAAGGCCTACACCGAGATGGCGCGCGGCCAGGCGCACAGCCACGTGATGCAGGCGAAGCGCCGCGACGGCACGCTGTTCTGGGAGCGCGCCACCGGCCGCGCGGTGGACCCCGCGGACCCGGCGCGCGGCTCGGTGTGGCTGATGGAGGACATCACCGAGCAGAAGCGCGCCGAGGAAGAGCTGCAGCGCATGGTCGCCGAGCAGCACGCCATCACCAACAACGTGGTGGTCGGCATCGCGTTCGTGCGCGAGCGCAAGGTGCAGCGCTGCAACCGGCGACTGGAGGAGCTGTTCGGCTACGAGGCCGCGGAGTTGATCGGCGCCTCGACGCGCATCTTCTACTTCACCGAGGAGGAGTACGCGCAGCGCGCCCGCACCTACGAGGAGCTCGACGCGGGCGGCACGCACGTGCGCGAGCAATGGCTGCGCCGCAAGGACGGCTCCGGGTTCTGGTGCCGCATGTCGGGCCGGGCCCTGG
>JBFLYF010000079.1:0-11412 GCA_040756795.1 Pseudomonadota bacterium | reverse complement strand
GCCTGGTGCAGGACGCGCGCGCCCTGGTCGAGAATGCGGGCAGGCTGTCGTCCGAGGCGCAGGGCGCCGTAGGGACCGCGCACGGCACGGTGGGCTCGCTGCGCGAGGACACGCTGCCGCGCGTCAACGCGCTCGCCGAGTCGGTCGAGCGCGGCGCGCAGCGCGTGGGGCGGCTCGCGCTGCAGCTCGACCGCGACCCGCAGAGCGCGCTCTTCGGGCGCAGGCCGGGCCGCCCCGGTCCCGGCGAGCCGGGGTTTCAATGACGCGGTTTTTCGCCTTTACTCTCAGTGCATTCATAGCGGGGTGCGGCGGAGCCGTTGCTCCCGATCCGAGGACCTTCGATCTCGGCCTCAACCCGCCCTCGGCGGCGCTCCCGGCGGTGCGCATCGGCGCGGTGCGCGCGGTAGCGCCCTTCCAGGACACCGAGATGCACTATCGCCTCGCCTGGCGCAATGCTGCCGAGATCGCGCCCTTCGCCAACAGCCGCTGGGCGGCCGCGCCCGCCGAGCTCGTGCGCAAGCAGCTGCTGCGCGCCTCTGGCGAGGCGGGCGGCAAGTGCCGGCTCGACCTCGAGCTGCAGGAGTTCACCCAGGTGTTCGCGTCGAAGGAAGCGAGCGAGGCGCGGATCGAGCTGAGAGCCTTGCTTTCGCTCCCTTCCGGGAATTTTTCAAGAACTCTCACGGTGATCGAGCCGAACGCGGGCCCGGACGCGGCCGCGGGCGCAGCCGCCTTGGCTCGTGCGGTAGACCGGGCGATCGGCGAACTTTCCAGCTGGGTGTCGGCGCAGCCGGCCTGCCGCTAGGCCCGCCTGCCGCCGCCTCAGGCGGGAATCTGGTAGTCGCCTTCGCGGAACAGCCGCAGCGCGCAGGCCGCGACGTCAGGGTCGTAGTGCTGGCCCGCGCCGCGCTCGATCTCCTCGAGCGCCGGCGCGACCCCGAGCGAGGCGCGGTAGGGCCGGTGGCTCGCCATCGCCTCGATGACGTCGGCCACCGCGAGGATGCGCGCCTCGGGCAGGATGGCGCCGTTCATCAGGCCCTGCGGGTAGCCGCTGCCGTCCAGGCGCTCGTGGTGCTGGTGCGCGATCTGCGCCACCGGCCAGGGAAAATCGACCACGTTCAGGATGCGCAGGCCGTGCTCGGCGTGCAGCTTGACGATCTCGAATTCGGCGCCGGAGAGCCGCGCCGGCTTGGCGAGGATCTCCGCCGGGATGCTGATCTTGCCGATGTCGTGCAGCCGCCCGGCGATCTCCAGGCCGCGCACCCGCTCGTCCTCCAGGCCGAGCCGGCGCGCGATGGCGGCGGAGATGTGCGCCACGCGCCGCTCGTGCCCGGCGGTGTAGGGATCGCGCAGGTCGATGATGCGCGTGATCGAGTCCACCGTGGCGAGCATGGCGCTCTCGAGCCTGCGGACGTAGCCCTGGACGCGCTGCTCGCCGCGTTTGCGCTCGGTGATGTCCTGCAGCACGCCCACGATCACGCGCTTGCCGCGCAGCGTCGCGGTGCTGCCGTGCGCGCCCAGCTCGATCAGGCTGCCGTCCTTGCGCCGGCCGCGGAACTCGTACCGCATGCTGCGCAGCTCGCCGGCGACGCGCCGGCGGATGTTCTCCAGCACCAGGTCGCGGTCCTGCGGCGCGACCAGCTCCACGGCCGGCATGCCGAAGAGCTCGGCGACCGTGTAGCCGAAGATCTCCGCAAAGCGCGGGTTGACGTGGGCGAGGCGCTCGTCCTCGATGATGTAGATGCCGATGATCGACTGCTCGACCACCGCCTGCAGCTTCTCCTCGGCTTCGCGGTGCGCCGCGCGCGCCCGGTCACGCTCGGTGACGTCGGCGACCAGCGCGACCACCATCTCGCGCGGGCCGGCGCGCGGCTGCGCCAGGCTGAGATCGATCTCGGCGCGGATGAACGAGCCGTCCTTGCGCAGCAGCCGGTGCACCATGCGCACGTGGCGCGCGCGCCGCTGCACGAGGCGGCGGAACTTGGCGTCGCAGTCCGCCTGGTCGAGCGGATGGCAGACCTGGCGCCAGTCGAGGCGCGCCATCTCGCGGCGTTCGTAGCCGAGCAGCGCGCAGAACCGGTCGTTGAGGCGCACCCAGCGGCGCGTCTGCAGATCGAAGACGCACACGCCGACGAACGGCAGGTCGAGCAGGAACCGCATCCACTTCGGATCGGTTTCCCGCGGCTGCCTGCCGGCGCTGGGCTTCACGGTGCGATCACCATACCGCAATTGAGGTGAATCAATCCCGCGCGGCGGCGGCGCCCGTGACAAACTTTTGCGAAGCTGTAGGGAAAGCCTTACAGGGCTAGAGCTTCTTCAGGCGGTAGAGCAGCTCGAGCGCCTCGCGCGGCGTGAGCTCGTCCGGGTTGACGCCCTGCAACGCGTCGCGCAGAGCGTCCGTTTCGGGTTCCCGATCCTTTTCTTTTTTCAGGAACAGGTCATCCTGCCCGCCCTGGCGCAAGCTCTTCTCTTCGAGCATCTCGAGATATTTCTTCGCCCGCCGGATGACGGGCTTCGGTACCCCGGCGAGCGCCGCGACCTGCAGGCCGTAGCTGCGGTCGGCGGGGCCTTCCTCCACCGCGTGCAGGAAGACGATGCTGTCCTTGTGCTCCACCGCGTCGAGGTGCACGTTGGCCGCGGTCCTGTACTCGACCGCGAGGCGCGTCAGCTCGAAATAATGCGTGGCGAAGAGCGTCAGCGACCGGTTGCGCTCCAGCAGGTGCCGGCCGATCGCCCAGGCGAGCGACAGGCCGTCGAAGGTCGAGGTGCCGCGCCCGATCTCGTCCATGAGCACCAGGCTCTGCGCGGTGGCGTTGTGCAGGATCGCGGCGCTCTCGGTCATCTCGACCATGAAGGTCGAGCGGCCGCCCGCGAGGTCGTCGGCGGCGCCGACGCGCGTGTAGATCTGGTCGACCGGCCCGAGGCGCGCGCTCTTCGCCGGCACGAACGAGCCCGCGTGCGCCATCAGCACGATCAGCGCCACCTGGCGCATGTAGGTGGACTTGCCGCCCATGTTCGGCCCGGTGACGAGCAGCAGCTGGCGCAGCGGCGAGAGCCGGCAGTCGTTGGCGATGAAGGGCTCTACGCGCGCCTCCACGACCGGGTGCCGCCCGGCCTCGATCTCGATCAGGATTTCTTTCGCGAATCGCGGCCTGCAGTAGTTCCTGCGGGAAGCCAGAGTCGAAAAGCAGCACAGCACGTCGAGCTGCGCCAGCGCGCGCGCGATTTTTTGCAGGACCGGTATATCCTTTTGCAGCGAGTTCAAGAGCTCTTCATACAGCGTCTTCTCGAGCGCAAGCGCGCGGTCGCGCGCCGAGAGCGCCTTGTCCTCGAAGGCCTTGAGCTCCGGCGTGATGTAGCGCTCGGCGTTCTTCAGCGTCTGGCGCCGGCGGTAGTCCTCGGGAACCTTGGCGGCCTGCGCGTGGGTCACCTCGATGTAGTAGCCGTGCACGTGGTTGTAGGCGACGCGCAGGTTGGGAATTCCGGTGCGGTCTCTCTCCCTTTTCTCGAGCTGGATCAGGAACGCGCCGGCGTTGGACTGCAGCCCGCGCAGCTCGTCCAGCTCCGCGGAATGGCCGTCGGCGATCACGCCGCCGTCGCGCAGCATCGCGGACGGTTCCGGCGCAATCGCTCGTACCAGAAGCTCCAGCGTCGTTTCGGGGGTTTGCAGCTCTCCCACGAGCTTTTTCAGAAGATCTGCGGAAGCCGGGATCGAAGATCTCAGATCCTCGAGCAGCGCCAGGCTTTCTCTCAGGCCCGAGAGGTCGCGCGGCCGGGCGCTCTTGAGCGCGATGCGCGCCGCGATGCGCTCGACGTCGGCGAAGCGGCGCAGGATCGCGCTGATTTCCCGGTCTTTCCCGGAAAGCATTTCCACCGAATCATGGCGGGAAGCCAGAACAGCCTGGTCTCTCAGGGGGTGATGCAGCCAGTGGCGCAGCAGACGGCTGCCCATGCCGGTGGCGCATTCGTCGAGCAGCGAGAAGAGGGTGGGCGCGGGCTCGCCGCGCAGCGTCTCGGTGATCTCGAGGTTGCGCCGCGTCGCCGCGTCCATGCGCACGAACTCGCTCGCGCGCTCGGCGCGCACCGCGTTGACGTGCGCGAGCGCCTGCCCCTGGGTGCGCGCGGCGTACTCGAGCAGCGCGCCGCAGGCGCCGAGCGCCGGCTCGAGATCCTCGATGCCGAATCCGGCGAGCGAGGCGGCGGCGAGCTGGTTCAGGAGCTTTTTCCTGCCCGCCTCGATGTCGAAGTGCCATTCGGGGAGCCTGGTCGTGAAATAGCCGTCGATGTCTTCACGTGAAAGGACCTCGGCGGGCCCGATCCGGCGCAGCTCGTTCGCCAGCGCCTGGGGCGCCACCTCGGCGAGACGAAGCTCGCCGCTGGCAAGGGAGAGCCATGCCATTCCCACGGAAGCCCTTACCGGATGAAGAGCGAGCAGAATGTTCTCCGATTTCTCATCCAGCAGCGCCGGGTCGGTGAGCGTGCCCGGCGTGACGATGCGCGTCACCTCGCGCTCCACCGGCCCCTTGGCGGCGGCGACGTCGCCGACCTGCTCGCAGATCGCCACCGACTCGCCGAGCTTCACGAGCTTGGCGAGATACGGCTCCACCGAATGCACGGGCACGCCCGCCATCTTCACCGGCGCGCCCGCCGACTGGCCGCGCGAGGTGAGCGTGAGATCGAGCAGCCGCGCCGCCTTGTCCGCGTCGTCGTAGAACAGCTCGTAGAAATCGCCCATGCGGTAGAACATGAGCATCTCCGGGTGCTGCGCCTTGATGCGCAGGTACTGCTGCATCACCGGCGTGTGGTCCAAGTCGCTGATTTGCGGTTCCCTTCTGTGCGGGCTGCCTCGCGTGGGCAGACGGAACTCTAGCGCAGCTTGACCGAGGTCAAGAAGCGCTTTTCGCCGCCGGTTAGGCTGTTGCGAGGCTTCACTGGAGAGCAGGCGTCATGATGGGATTCGGGATTGGCGAGGGCTGGCCGATCATGGTCGCGTTCTGGGGCGCGATCGCGCTGGCGCTCGTCGCCGCGCTGCGCTGGCTCAACTCCGGCGGCCAGGCTTCCGGCCTGAACCCCGACTCCACGCTCGATACGCTGCGGCGAAGCTACGCGCGCGGCGAGATCCGGCGCGACGAATACGAACAGCTGAAGCGCGACCTCTCCGATTGAATCCCGGCCGGCGCTTGCGCCGGCTGCCCATTCCTTTGTCCTGACGGCTCCCTGGCCGTCGCCTGACACATTTTTTTGCCCGCCTTCGCCCGGGGCGGTAATCTAGCGTCGGGCTCACAAGACGATGCCAGGAAGCGCCCCTTCCGAAGCCGCACGCGACTCGGTCCCCAGCATCGAGCAGGAGGAGCTGCGCGGCATCTCGCGCACGGTCGCCGAGATCCACTGGCTGCTGCTGATCCTGGTGCTGCTGTACGCGATCTTCGGCGACCGCGACAAGGAAGCCGAGGCCGCGGTCATGGCGGCGTGCTTCTTCTACGCCGCGTTCGTGCTCTCGTTCCGCTACGCCAACTTCTACAAGCGCGAGACGCGCTGGAAGGTGGCGCTCGAGAGCTGGGCGATGATCGCCTTCATCACCTGGGTGCTGTACTTCACGGGCGGCCTCGAGAGCCCGCTGCTCAATACCTACCTGCTGCCGGTGATCACGGCGGCGCTCACGCTCGGCAAGATCACCACCCTGGTCGAGGTCGCGCTGATCGCCGCCTGCCAGGTGTTCCTCGGCGGCAGCTTCTCGCTCGAGAGGCTGTTCTCGCTCGCCTTCCTCGGCGGCTTCGCCGCGCAGATCGCGCCGGTGCTGCTGGTGGCCTACATCGTCACCATGTTCTCGGCCGACATCCGCTACGGCCTGAGCCGCGCCAAGCTCCTCTCGGAGACCGACGAGCTGACCGGGCTGCTCAACATGCGCGGCTTCTCGATCGCTGCGAACCGCCTCTTCGGCCAGGCGCTGCGCTACAACCGCCCCGCGACCATCCTCATGATCGACTCGGACAACCTCAAGGCGGTGAACGACAGCTACGGCCACGACGCGGGCAACCGCCTGCTGCGGCAGCTGACGCGCACCATCCAGGCCGAGCTGCGCTACACCGACGTGCTGGCGCGCTACGGCGGCGACGAGTTCATCGTGCTGCTGCCGGAGACCCCGCGCAAAGGGGCCGTCGAGGTCGCCGAGCGCATCCGCGACGCCGTGATCGGCGCGCCGCTCGAGGCGGAGGGCAGGCGGGTGGTGTGCAGCGTGAGCATCGGCGTCGCCTGCCATCCCGACGACGGCAACACCATGGACGCGATCGTGGCGCGCGCCGACCGCGCCATGTACCGCGCCAAGCAGGAGGGGCGCAACCGGGTGGTGCAGTTCCAGCCGGCCTAAGCGAGCGCCCGGAGCAGCTCGGGGAAGACCTTCGGCGTCGCGGCGGCGATATCGCCGCTTTCCAGGTAGCCGGGCTCGCCGCGCAGGTCCCCGACCAGGCCGCCCGCCTCCTGGATGAGCAGCGCGCCGGCCGCCATGTCCCAGGCCGACAGGCCGAGCTCCCAGAACGCGTCGAGGCGCCCCGCCGCGACGTACGCGAGGTCGAGCGCGGCCGCGCCGGCGCGGCGCACGCCGGAGCTGTTTTGCATCAGGTTTTGCAGTTGACCCATATAGGTGGTCACGCGGGACAATTCCTTGAAAGGAAAACCCGTCCCCACCAAGGCTTCCTTAAGGTTCGCGCAGCGCGAAACGCGGATGCGCCGGTCGTCGAGAAACGCGCCGCGCCCCCGGGAGGCGGTGAAGAGCTCGTTCTTCGCCGGGTCGTAGACCACGCCGTGCGCGGTGGCGCCGCGGTGCTGCACGGCGATCGAGATGCAGTACTGCGGAAACCCGTGGATGAAATTCGTCGTGCCGTCCAGCGGATCGATGACCCAGCAGTACTCGGACTTCTCCCGCGGGAGCCTCCCGGACTCCTCGGCGAGGATCGCATGGTCGGGATGCGCCCGGCGGATGATCTCGATGATCGCGGACTCGGCGGCCTTGTCGACCTGGGTGACGAAGTCGTTGGCGCGCTTGGCGCGGATCTCGAGCGCGGTGCGGTCGAGCGCCGCGCGGTTGATGATCGCGCCCGCGCGCCGCGCCGCCTTGACCGCGATGTTGAGCATCGGGTGCATGGGGCGCGTATTCTAGTACGGTGAGTCCGGCAAACGTCCGCATCGTGCTGTGCCGGCCGAGCCATCCGGGCAACGTCGGCGCCGCGGCGCGCGCCATGAAGACCATGGGCCTCGCCGACCTGCGCCTGGTCGCGCCCGGGGAACTCCCCGCGGCGGAGGCGCAATGGATGGCCGCGCATGCGGTGGATGTCCTGGTGAATTCCAAGCGGCACGAGAAGCTCGCGGACGCGATCGCGGATTGCGTCGCCGCGTTCGCGCTCTCGGCGCGGAGGCGGGAATGGGAGCCGCGGGTGCTCGACGTCAGGGCGGCCGCGGCGCGCGCGCTGGCGATCGAAGGTCCGGTCGCATTCGTGTTCGGCACCGAGCGCACCGGGCTCGAGAACCACGAATTGCTCGCCTGCCAGTACCTGGTCCGCATACCGGCGAAGGACGGCTCGCTCAATCTCGCCCAGGCGGTGCAGGTCGTCGCCTACGAGCTGCTCATGGCCTCGGGACCCGCGGCGCCGGGGGAAAAGCGGGGCAGGCTCGCGACCGTGGCCGACCTCGAAGGCCTGTATGCGCATCTGGAGCAGGCCGCGATCGGCAGCGGTTTCCTCGATCCGCGGTCCAATTCAAGGCTGCGCACCCGCTGGCGGCGGCTCTTCTCGCGCGCCGGCCTCGAGCGCGAGGAGGTGAACATCCTGCGCGGGCTCCTGAACGCGCTGCAGGGGCCGAAAGCGAAATAGTTGATCGCTTTACTCGGACAAACTAAAATGCCTTTCATGTTCAAGCAGCTGCGCGAAGATATCGCGAGCGTCTTCGAGCGCGACCCGGCGGCGCGCTCGACCTGGGAGGTGCTCACCTGCTACCCGGGGTTGCACGCGATCCAGATCCATCGCCTTGCGCACTGGCTGTGGGGCCACGGACTGCTCTGGCTCGGGCGCTTCGTGTCGAACTTCGGGCGCTGGGTGACCGGGATCGAGATCCATCCGGCGGTGCGGATCGGCCGGCGCGTGTTCATCGACCACGGCATGGGCGTGGTGATCGGCGAGACCGCCGAGGTGGGCGACGACTGCACCATCTACCAGGGCGTGACGCTCGGCGGGACCTCGCTCTATCGCGGCACCAAGCGCCACCCGACCCTCGGCAAGGGTGTGGTGGTCGGGGCGGGCGCCAAGATCCTCGGCGGCTTCACCGTGGGCGATGGCGCCAGGATCGGCTCCAACGCCGTGGTGGTGAAGGAAGTGCCGGCCGGCGCGACCGTGGTCGGCATTCCGGGCCGCATCCTCGAGCCCGATGCCACCGAGCGCGAGAAGGCGCAGTTCGCGGCCTACGGCGTGGTGCAGAACCAGGACGACCCCTACGCCAAGACCCTGCAGGCGCTGGTGGACCATACCCAGGACCTCGAGCAGACCGTGTCGGCGCTCGCCGAGAAGGTCCGCAAGCTCGAGCAGCGTGCTTCCGAGACCGGGAAAGCGGGGGAGTTGAGGGCGATCAAGTAGTTGAAAGAGCAACGGTTGTATAGTTGAATAATTTACTCGGGATTGTTATACTTGAGCGCATTAATCGGGTATAGGCCCGAGCTCAAGGGACGACCATGAGACTGACGACCAAGGGCAGGTTCGCGGTGACCGCGATGGTGGATCTTTCGATGCGCCAGGCGCGCGGCCCGGTGACGCTCGCCGCGATCAGCGAGCGCCAGCACATTTCGCTTTCCTACCTGGAGCAGCTGTTCGGCAAGCTGCGCCGCGCGAAGCTGGTCAACAGCGTGCGCGGCCCCGGCGGCGGCTATTGCCTCGCCAGGCCGACCAGCGGCATCACCGTGGCCGACATCATCGTCGCGGTGGACGAGCCGATCGACGCCACGCAATGCGGCGGCAAGGAGAACTGCAACGACGACCAGCGCTGCGTGACCCACGACCTGTGGGCGACGCTGAACGAGAAGATGTACGACTACCTGTCCTCGGTGTCGCTCGCCGACGTGGTCGCGCACCAGCAGGGCAAGCCGGTCGCGGTGATCCGCGATTTCCGGCAGGCCGAGAAGCCGGCGGAGAAGGTGGCGGCCTGATGGCGCCGTCGCTCAAGTTCCCGATCTACCTGGACTACTCGGCGACCACGCCGGTGGATCCGCGCGTGGCGCAGAAGATGATCCCGTACCTCACCGAGCACTACGGCAACCCGGCGAGCCGCTCGCACGCGCTCGGCTGGAAGGCCGAGGAGGCGGTGGAAGAAGCGCGCGAGCAGGTGGCGGCGCTGGTGCGTTGCGACGCGAAGGAGCTCGTCTGGACCTCGGGGGCGACCGAGTCGATCAACCTCGCGCTCAAGGGCGCGGCCGAGTTCTACAAGACCAGGGGCAAGCACCTGGTCACGGTGAAGACCGAGCACAAGGCGACGCTCGACACCATGAGGGAACTGGAGCGCCGCGGCTTCGAGGTGACGTATCTCGATGTCGACGCCGAGGGGATGGTGGACCCGGGCAGGCTGGAAGCGGCGCTGCGCAAGGACACGATCCTCGTCTCGGTGATGTTCGTCAACAACGAGATCGGCGTCATCCAGGACATCCCGGCGATCGGCGAGCTCGCCCGCAAGCGCGGGATCCTGTTCCACGTCGACGCGGCACAGGCGACCGGCAAGTGCGACATCGACCTGCGCTCGCTCAAGGTGGACCTCATGTCCTTTTCGGCGCACAAGACCTACGGCCCGAAAGGCGTCGGCGCGCTCTTCATCCGCAGGAAGCCGCGCGTGCGGCTCGAGGCGCAGATGCACGGCGGCGGCCACGAGCGGGGCTTCCGCTCCGGCACGCTGCCCACCCACCAGATCGTCGGCATGGGCGAGGCGTTCCGCATCGCGAGGCTCGAGATGGCGACCGAGCGCGAGCGCATCCGGGCGCTGCGCGACAAGCTGCACGCCGGCCTCGCCCAGATCGAGCAGGTGTTCGTCAACGGCGACATGACGCGGCGCGTGCCGCACAACCTCAACGTCAGCTTCAATTTCGTGGAGGGCGAGTCGCTCATCATGGCGGTGAAGGACATCGCCGTGTCCTCCGGCTCGGCCTGCACCTCGGCCTCGCTCGAGCCCTCGTACGTGCTGCGCGCGCTGGGGCGCTCGGACGAGCTCGCGCACAGCTCGATCCGCTTCACGCTCGGGCGCTTCACCACCGAGGAGGAGGTCGGCTATGCGGTCGAGCACATCAGGACCAAGGTCGCCAAGCTGCGCGAGCTCTCGCCGCTCTGGGAGATGCACAAGGAAGGCATAGACCTGAACACCGTGCAGTGGGCCGCGCACTGAGGCGCGACCCCTGAGGAGGCAACATGGCATACAGCGACAAAGTCATCGATCACTACGAGAACCCGCGCAACGTCGGCTCGTTCGACAAGGGCGACGCGGCGGTCGGCACCGGCATGGTGGGCGCGCCGGCCTGCGGCGACGTCATGAAGCTGCAGATCAAGGTGAACGAGAACGGCATCATCGAGGACGCCTGCTTCAAGACCTACGGCTGCGGCTCGGCGATCGCCTCGTCCTCGCTCGTCACCGAGTGGGTGAAGGGCAAGCGCCTGGACGAGGCGGCGAGCATCAAGAACACGCAGATCGCCGAGGAGCTGTCGCTGCCGCCGGTGAAGATCCACTGCTCGATCCTCGCCGAGGACGCGATCAAGGCCGCGGTCGAGGATTACAGGAAAAAGCACAAATAATCATGGCGATCACGCTCACCGAGAAGGCCGCCTCGCACATCCAGGGCTCGATCGCCAGGCGCGGCAAGGGCCTGGGGCTGCGCCTCGGGGTGCGCACCTCGGGCTGCTCGGGCCTCGCCTATCGCCTCGAGTACGCCGACCGCATCGAGCCCGACGACGTCGAGTTCGAGAGCCACGGCGTCAAAGTGGTGGTGGACCGCAAGAGCCTCGCCTTCATCGACGGCACCGAGCTCGACTTCGCGCGCGAGGGCCTGCAGGAGGGGTTCAAGTTCAGCAACCCGAACGTCAAGGACGAGTGCGGCTGCGGAGAAAGCTTCAACGTCTGAAGGTTTGAAGAACTTCTTCGAGCTCTTCGGTTTCGCCCCCGCTTATGCGCTGGATCTCGAGAAGCTCGACAGCGCCTACCGGGAAGTCCAGGCCAGGATCCATCCCGACAGGTTCGCGCACGCGGGCGACGCCGAGCGCCGCGCCTCGATGCAGTGGACGACGCGCGTGAACGAGGCCTACCGGACGCTGAAGAGCCCGCTGCTGCGCGCGCGCTACCTGCTCGAGCTGAACGGCGTGGACGCGGGCCTGGAAACCGACACGGCGATGCCGAAAGATT
>JBFLYF010000078.1:0-11429 GCA_040756795.1 Pseudomonadota bacterium | reverse complement strand
TCCATCAGGGCCGGAAGCTGCGATGCACGAGCTTCACAGGCCGGATATACGGTTGCAGAGCACGTCTACTCGCCAACCCCCGAAAACCTCTTGCGCAATCAGGGGGCGTCCATATATGGGTCCCCGCGTACGCGGGGACGACGGATCGCGCGGCCCTAGGCCCGGCCGGCGAGGCGCCGCTCGGGCAGGCGCAGCTCGGCGCGGTGGCGGCTGTCGCAGCGCGGGTGCTGCTCGATGAACTTG
This sequence comes from Pseudomonadota bacterium, assembly GCA_040756795.1. Classification (GTDB taxonomy): domain Bacteria; phylum Pseudomonadota; class Gammaproteobacteria; order Burkholderiales; family SG8-39; genus RBG-16-66-20. Next base: position 11,186 of record JBFLYF010000078.1, on the reverse strand, counting down.
CACAGCACGAGCTTCAACGTCAGCTCGCGCTCGCGCTGGCCGCTTGCGGCCGCCTGCGTGATGTCGTCGAGGATCATCGACTTGATGCACAGCTCGCCCTCGGGCGTGCGGCACAGGTAGTTGCCGAGCTCGACTGCGGCCATCTCGGGGATGTGCTCGTGCTGCGCGATCGCGAGCACTTCCTCTTCGGTGAGCCCGCAAAGCCCGATGCAGTCTTCGAGGGTCAGCATGAGCATATGCTCCACCCTGCTTCGCTCCCGGCCTTGATCCCGATCAAACCTCCGCGACCTGGCCAAGCGCGGGGACGGCGGCTTTCCAGCCAAAGCGCTTCTCGATCTCATCGCGCAGCGCGTGCGCGGCGAGCGGCTCGCCGTGCACCACGTAGCAGTGCCGCGGGGGCTTGCGGAAACCGGCGAGCCAGCCGAGCAGCGCGGCCTGATCGGCGTGCGCCGACAAGCCGTTGATCGTAAACACCTTGGCGCGCACCGGCACCGGCTCGCGAAAGAGGCTCACCGTCTTCGCGCCGTCCACGATCCGCCGGCCGAGCGTGCCTTGCGCCTGGAAGCCCACGAACACCACCGCGCACTCGGGGCGCGGCAGGTTGTGGCGCAGGTGGTGCCGGATGCGACCGCCCTCGCACATGCCGCTCGCCGAGAGGATGATCGCGCCCGAGCGCACCGCGTTGATGCGCATCGAGTCCTCGAGCGTCTCGGTGAAGCGCACCCGATCGAGCCTGGGCAGGCTCGCGTGCCGGAGCGTGATGCGCGTGGCGGCCGCCGCCATCGGCGAGTCCACGTAGACGTCCGCCGCGGGGATGCGTTTCTCGCGGCGCAGCTCGGCGATGAAGGTGAGGATCTCCTGCGTGCGTCCCACGGCGAACGAAGGGATCACCACGTTGCCGCGCTTGCTCGCCAGCGTGTCGGTGAGCGCGAAAGCGAACTCATCCAGCGTCTGCGCGAGGCTCTTGTGGTTGCGGTCGCCGTAGGTGGACTCGACCAGCAGCACGTCGGCCTGCCGGATCCGCGCCGGGTCGTCCACGATCGGCCGCCCGGGCTGGCCGAGGTCGCCCGAGAAGACGATCTTCTTCCCGCCCGCGAACACTTCCACGATCGCCGAGCCGAGGATGTGGCCGGCGTCGCGGAACACGCAGCGCACGCGCGGATCCGCGCGCACCTCGGCGCCGTACTCTACCGGCACGAGATGCGCGAGGCACGCCTGCGCCTGCTTCACGGTATACAGCGCCTCCCCGCCCTCGCGCTCGGCTTCCCTTTCCTGAAGGTGGGCGCTGTCGGGCAGCATCGCCCCGAGCAGCTCGCAGGTCGCCGCGGTGGCGTACACCGCGCCGCGAAAGCCCTGCGCCGCGAGCCGCGGGATCAGCCCCGAATGGTCGATGTGCGCGTGGGTGAGGAGGACGAACGCGATCCTGCGCGGATCGAAGCGGAAGCGCCGGTTCCTGCGCTCGGCGTCGCGTCCGCCCTGGAACATGCCGCAGTCGACCAGGAACTGCGCTTCGCCCGCGTCTACGAGAAAGCACGAGCCCGTCACCTCGCTCGCCGCGCCGTGAAAACTGAGGCGCATGATCGAAACCGCCGACCGCGCTCGCGCGACGGGTTACGGTCGGCTATCGATGCTGCTCAGTCGTGGTGCGGGCACTCGCCGGCAATCGCCATCTCGCTCACGCAGTCGCCGAACAGCACGCCGTGCAGGAGCGGATGCTCCGGAGCCATGCTCGAAACGTGCTCGCCGAACTGCCGGCCATCGGGAACGCTCTGCCGACCCGCGGTCTGGGGCGCTTGCGGCGCTACCGGCGCCGAGGCGGCCGTGCCGCTGCCGGCCGTGGACGGCGGCTGCGGCGGGGTGCCGGCGGCTCGCTGGCCGGATTGGGGCGTACTTGGCGTGGTCTGCGCGCTCACCGAAGCGGCGAACGGCATGAGCAGCGAAATCGTGACTGCGAGTACGTAGCGCATCTGTGGGCTCCTCTTTGTAGTCCAGGGAGCATGGTATTCACGGCCGCGCCTCCGGAATTGACTTGCCTCAAATCAGCGCGATTTGGCACCGCAGCTTCGCTAGCGCCCTGCGCCAGCCAGCGCTTGCAGCGCCCCCGGGTCTACTTCTCCAGCCGGTAATGCGACCGGTTCAGGTACTCGGCGATGTCGTCGAGGTCCTCGAGCGTGAAGCGCTGCGGCGTCAGCTTCGCGCGCTGCGCCACTTCGACGCGCAGCTGCGCGAGCGAGCGCACCAGCGAGCGCGCGGGATCGCGCTTGTGGATGCGCTCGTAGTGGCATGAGAGGCAATGCGTCTCGTAGAGCGCCTTGCCGCGCCCGGCGTCCTGCGCCTGGAGCGGCGCGGCGATGGCCGCGAGCAGCAGCGCGCTAGCAGGGCGCATTCGGGTCCTCTCGCTTCGGGCAGCCAGGCGGGCGCTCGGGCACCGGCAGCGGGCAGCGGTTCACCTCCGCGGCGCTCCTTTGCAGGAAGCAGGTGAAGGCGCTCGAGGAGGCCGCGAACGCCCAGCATAAAAAGAACCCGATGGAGTACACCGCGAGCCGGCTCAGGCTCGAGGCCTCACCGAAAAGGTAGAGCTCCTTCGGGTCGAAAACGGTGAAGAACAGCACCTCTCCGATGCCGCCCACGATGAACGACGGCCACAGGATCCAGATCAGCCGCTTCATGGCGCCTCCTTGACGATGCGCCACTCGCCGCGCGGGTCCTCGAGGGCGAGGCGCCAGCGGCCCGCCGCGAGCGGCGGCAGCTCCGCCTCGTACAGCCCCGCGCCGGCGGGCTCCAGGCGCAGGCGCAAATCAAAGCCTGCGCGCGTAGCGTGCGCGAGGTGCGCGAACAGGGCCCGCGGCGCCTGGCCCCGGAGATGCGCCCTGATTCTTCCGGCTCCGATTTCCACGTCGACCGAAATGCCGAGCCGCCGCGCGGCCTGCTCGCGCACCAGCACCTGGTTGATGGCGAGCCCCTGCTTGTAGTAGTCCTCCGCGACCAGGCCGTCGGCGCTCGCCAGCGCGAGCCAGAGCGTGGCCGCGCCCGCCGCGATCGCCGCGCCGGGCGGCGCCATCAGGATCCAGGGCCAGGGTTCCTTGTACCAGGGTCTCATGGCTTCACCTCACGATGAAGATCGATTTCTCGCGCCGCTGCACGCGCGGGTCGTCGTGCGCGCGCACCAGGAAATGGAACCGGTGCTGCCCCGGCGCGACGCCGCCGGGCTTGAGGCGCACCTTGAGCGGCACCAGGCGGCTGTCGGCCGCGGGCACGGTGACCTGCGCGGCGCCCTCGATGCGGATGCCCGGCAGGTCCGCGGCCTCGATGCTGAAGGCGCGCTCGCGCTCGGCGGTGTTGATGACCATCAGCTGGTAGACGTTCTCGATGTCGCCGCCCGCCACCTCGCGCGAGATCACCGAGCGGTCGCGGATCACGTCCACCTTGAGCGGCACGCGCAGCCACAGGCCCGCGCCGACCGCGGCGATGATGCCGATCAGGACCGCCGAGTACAGGAGCACGCGCGGCCGCAGCGCGCGCGCGAACATCTGCCGCCGCGTGAGCCGTTGCTCCATGGCGTGCGTGGTCGCGTAGCGGATCAGGCCGCGCGCGTAGCCCATGCGGTCCATCACCTGGTCGCAGCCGTCGATGCAGGCGGCGCAGCCGATGCACTGGTACTGCAGGCCGTCGCGGATGTCGATGCCGGTGGGGCAGACCTGCACGCAGATGCCGCAGTCGACGCAGTCGCCGAGGCCCGCGGCGCGCGGGTCGCTCTGCCTCGCGCGCCCGCCGCGCGGCTCGCCCCTTGCGCCGTCGTAGGTGATGATCAGCGTGTCCTTGTCGAACATCGCGCTCTGGAAGCGCGCGTAGGGGCACATGTAGATGCACACCTGCTCGCGCATCCAGCCCGCGTTGCCGTAGGTGGCGAAGCCGTAGAACAGCACCCAGAACGTCTCCCACGGCCCGGTCTGCAACGCGAGCACCGCGTCCCACAGTTCGCGGATCGGCGTGAAATAGCCTACGAAGGTGAACCCGGTCCACAGCGCGAACGCGCCCCAGATCAGATGTTTTGCTCCCTTGAGGAAAACCTTTCTCGAGGAAAACCCTTCCCTGTCCAGCTTGATGCGCGCATTGCGGTCGCCCTCGATCATGCGCTCGATCCAGAGGAAGATCTCGGTGTAGACGGTCTGCGGGCAGGCGTAGCCGCACCACAGCCGCCCGGCGAGCGCGGTGAACAGGAACAGCGCGAGCGCCGAGACGATCAGCAGCGCCGTGAGGTAGATGATGTCCTGCGGCCAGAACACCAGGCCGAAGATGTAGAACTTGCGGTGCGCGATGTCGAACAGCACCGCCTGGCGCTCGTTCCAGGGCAGCCAGGCGAGCCCGTAGAAGACGAGCTGCGTCGCCCACACCAGCGCCCAGCGCCAGGCCGCGAACCAGCCGTGCACCGCGCGCGGATAGATCGCCTTGCGGACCTCGTAGAGCGGCTGCTCGGCGGGTCCTGCGGGTTCTGCTTGTTTTATGACCTGGAGGGAAGGTTGAGCCATGCCTTCCGCCTTCTCGCCTATTTCGGCGGCGCCGAGAGCGAGATCACGTAGGCCGTGAGCAGGTGGATCTTGGCGGCGGAGAGCACGTCCTTGTGCGCCGGCATCTGGTTGACGCGGCCCTGCGTGACCTGCGCCGCGATCGCCTGCTCCCCCGAGCCGTGCAGCCAGACGTTGTCGGTGAGGTTCGGCGCGCCCACCGCCGGGTTGCCCTTGCCCTCGGCGCCGTGGCAGGCGACGCAGGCGGTCTTGTAGAGCGCCTCGCCGCGCGCCTTGCGGATCGAGTCGTGCGCCTGGCCCGAGAGCGAGAGCACGAAGTGCGCGACGTCCTTGACGCCCTGCTCGCCGAGCGCCTGCCCGAACGGCGGCATCGCGCCGGTGCGTCCGTCGGCGATGGTGGCCTTGATCGCCTCGGGCGCGCCGCCCCACTGCCAGTCCCTGTCCGTCAGGTTCGGGAAGCCGCGGCTGCCGCCGCCGTCGGAGGCGTGGCACTGCGCGCAGTTGTTGAGGAAGAGCTTCTGCCCCACGGCGAGCGCCTCGGGGCTCTTGGCGAGCGCGACCACGTCCTGCGCCGCGAACTTCTCGTACAGCGGCCCGTAGAGCGCCTGCGCCTGCTTCTGCTCGTCCTCGAGCTGCCCGAGCTGCGTCCAGCCGAGCGTGCCCCTGAAGCTGCCCAGGCCCGGGTAGAGCACGAGGTACGCGAGCGAGAACACGATCGTGATGTAGAACAGCCACATCCACCAGGCCGGCAGCGGGTTGTTGTATTCCTTCAGGTCCTCGTCCCAGACGTGGCCCGAGGTCTCGGCCTCGCCCGGCGAGCGCTTGCTCTGCAGCTTGAGCAGCAGCGCGCAGCCCGCGATCGAGATCACGGTCACCAGCCCGATGTAGACGTCCCAGAAGCCGGAGCTGAACTGGCTCATCGCCCGCCCTCCCCGCCCTCGTCCTCGACGATGCTGCGGCCCACGCGCTCGAGCGCCTCGCGGCGCGAGGGCGCGTAGGCCCACCACACGATGCCGAGGAACGCGGCGAACGCGACCAGGGTGACGACGATGCGAAGGGTGTTGAGGTCCATGATCAGTCCGCCTTGCGCCGCAGCGCCGTGCCGAGCCCCTGCAGGTAGGCGACGAGCGCGTCCATCTCGCTCTTGCCCCGCAGCTCGGCCTTGGCTTCGCTGATCTCTTTCTCGGAATACGGAACGCCGGCCAGCCGCAGCGCGCGCATCCTCGCCTCTATGGTTTCGGCGTCCGCGGCGTTGCGCGCGAGCCAGGGGTAGGCCGGCATGTTCGATTCCGGCACCACCTGGCGCGGGTTGATGAGGTGGATGCGGTGCCACTCGTCCGAATAGCGGCCGCCGACGCGGTGCAGGTCCGGGCCGGTGCGCTTCGAGCCCCACTGGAACGGGTGGTCGTAGACGAACTCGCCCGCGGTCGAGTAGTGCCCGTAGCGCTCGACCTCGGCGCGGAACGGCCGCACCATCTGCGAGTGGCAGTTGTAGCAGCCCTCGCGGATGTAGATGTCGCGCCCGGTGAGCTGCAGCGGCGCGTAGGGCTTGAGCCCCGCCACCGGCTCGGTGACCGACTTCTGGAAGTAGAGCGGCACGATCTCCACCAGCCCGCCCACCGCCACGAGGACGACGATCAGGACGATGAGCAGCGCCTGGTTGCGCTCGATCTGGTCGTGGGTGAGCTTCATGCGTGCACCGGAGCGGGAATCGGCGCGGCGAGGGCCTTGCCTTCGATGACGGTCTTGAAAACGTTCCAGGCCATGAGCAGCATTCCGGCGAAATACAGCAACCCTCCCAGAAGCCGGATGGCGTAGAACGGGTAGGTCGCCTTGACGCTCTCTACGAAGGTGTAGGTGAGCGTGCCGTCCTCGCCCACCGCGCGCCACATCAGGCCCTGCATCACGCCGGCGATCCACATCGCGGCGATGTAGAGCACGATGCCGACCGTCGCCACCCAGAAGTGCACGTTGATCAGCCGCACGCTCCACATCTCGGCGCGGCCGAAGAGGCGCGGCACCAGGAAGTAGACCGAGCCCATCGACACCAGGCCCACCCAGCCGAGCGCGCCGCTGTGCACGTGGCCTACGGTCCAGTCGGTGTAGTGCGACAGCGCGTTCACCGTCTTGATCGACATCATCGGCCCCTCGAACGTCGACATGCCGTAGAACGAGAGCGAGACGATGAGGAACTTGAGGATCGGGTCGGTGCGCAGCTTGTGCCAAGCCCCTGACAACGTCATGATGCCGTTGATCATCCCGCCCCAGGAAGGCGCGAGCAGGATGAGCGAGAACACCATGCCGAGCGACTGCGCCCAGTCCGGGAGCGCCGTGTAGTGCAGGTGGTGCGGGCCGGCCCACATGTAGGTGAAGATCAGCGCCCAGAAGTGCACCACCGACAGCCGGTAGGAATAGACCGGGCGGTTCGCCTGCTTCGGGATGAAGTAGTACATCATGCCGAGGAACCCCGCGGTGAGGAAAAAGCCCACCGCGTTGTGCCCGTACCACCACTGCACCATCGCGTCCTGCGCGCCCGCGTAGACCGAATAGGACTTCCAGAGCGACGCCGGCACCGCGGCGCTGTTCACCAGGTGCAGCACCGCCACCGTCAGGATGAACGCGCCGAAGAACCAGTTGGCGACGTAAATATGCTGGATTTTTCTTTTGAACAGCGTTCCGAAGAAGACGACCGCGTACGCGACCCAGACCAGCGTGATCAGGATGTCGATCGGCCACTCGAGCTCGGCGTACTCCTTGCCCGAGGTGATGCCGAGCGGCAGCGTGATCGCGGCGAGCACGATCACCGCCTGCCAGCCCCAGAACGTGAACGCGGCGAGACCGTCCGAGAACAGGCGCGCGTGCGAGGTGCGCTGCACGACGTAGTACGAGGTGGCGAAGAGCGCGCAGCCGCCGAAGGCGAAGATCACCGCGTTGGTGTGCAGCGGCCGCAGCCGCCCGTAGGAGAGCCAGGGGATGTCGAAATTCAGCTCCGGCCAGAGCAGCTGCGCGGCGATCAGCACCCCGACCAGCATGCCGACCACGCCCCAGACCACGGTCATGACCGCGAACTGTCGCACGACCTTGTAGTTGTACGTGGATTCGTTCAGCATTCAGCCGCACTCCCAAGGCGACAAGCCCGCAGTGTCGTGGATTCGAGCGGGCCGGTTTTGATACAGATCAAGCGGCCCGGTGGCTAAGCTAACCGGCCGCCTGCTTCCCGGTACTGATTCGCGTCAGTTTTCCGGACGATTCGGATTTTTCCGATGCGCGAGCTGGCCGAGCGCTTTCGGGTCGGCGAGCTCCACGTCCTTGGCGCTCGCGCGCAGCAGCCCGCGCGCGCGGAAGCGCGTGAAAAGGCGGCTCACCGTTTCCGCGGTGAGGCCGAGGAAGCTGGCGATGTCGTGGCGCGACATGCTGAGGCGGAAGCGCTCGCCGTCGAAGCCGCGGCGCGCGAGGCGGCGCGACAGCGAGAGCAGGAACGCCGCGAAGCGCTCCTCGGCCGACAGGCGCCCCAGCACCACGCCCACCTCCTGCCCGAGCCGGATCTCGCGCGACAGCAGCCGTACGAGCTGCCTGCGCACCAGCGGCAGGCGCGCGGCGGCTTCCTCGACGCGCTCCCAGGGCAGCAGGCACACGCCGCTCGGCTCGAGCGCCACCGCGCAATCGCCGTGCCTGCCGGCGTCGATGCCGTTCAGGCCCATCAGGTCCCCGGCGAAAGCGAACCCGGTGACGCGCTCGGCGCCGCCCTCGGAGGCCGAGACGATCTTGAACGAGCCGGTGTGCACCGCCACCAGCGCGCGGAACTCGTCCCCCTGGCGGTAGGCCCGCGCGCCGCGCGGCAGGCGCAGCTCCTGCTTCTTGACGAAGGTCTTGAGGAAGTCCACCTCTTCGCGCGCAAGCCGATCGGGCGCGCAGAACTCCTGCAGGCAGCACAGGCCGCAGCGCACCTTCGGCGCCTGAAAGCCCGGGGCGCGCTCCTCCTCGGCCATGAAAACGGAAAGCATCGCTGGGGTCCGGGAAAAAATGCTAGCCAGAGCAGTCCGCCCTCGATTGACGGAGATCAAGCCATGGAGCCGCCGCCCCCGGATGATGTGCGCATGCGCTTGCGCATATCGGTGCTGCTGATCGCCGCGGCAATTTCAGGCGCTGTGGCCGGTGGCGAGACCCCGCGAACCGAGCTGATTTACGGCGGTGAGCTGATGACGCCGGCCGAGCGGGAGCAATACCGCAGAGAGCTCGGTCCTCCGAAGGGCACAAAAAATCAGGATCAGCTGCGTGAACGGCACCGCGAGCGCATGCGCGATCGCGCCCGAAAGCAGGGCGTGACGCTGCGCGAGCCGGAGGGTGTCGTGCAGCGCGACCCGGCACGGAAATGATGCGCCTCCTGGCGTCGCTCGCCGCGCTCCTCGTCGCCGCTTGCGCGGGACCCTCCGGCGACGCGGAGCGCGGCAAGAGCCTGCATGCCTCTTGCCTGCAGTGCCATGGCACCGAGCTCTACGTCCCGCCCGCGCGCAAGGTCGCGTCGCTCGAGGCCCTGCGCAAGGAAGTCGAGAAATGGGGCGACATGTACAACCCGCGCCGCACCGAGCAGGAGATCGAGGACCTGGTCGCCTGGCTCAACCGCGATTTCTACCGCTTCCGGAACTAGGGCAGCCTGGGCGCGATGCGCGGCAATGAGACCGTAGCCGGGCACATCGTGGCTTCCGTGCCGCGCGCGATGCTGCAGAGCACGGCGGCGGAGGTACGCGCGCGCCTCGCCGCCGAAAGACCGGATTGCGTGGACATCGTGCTGGTGACCGACGCCGAGGGGCGCCTCGCGGGCGCGCTGCCGATCGCGAGGCTCTTCGCGCTGCCGGACGATGCCCGGCTCGCCTCGGCCGTCGATGCCGACTTCCCGCGCATCGCGCCGCAAGCGGACCAGGAGCGCGCCGCGTCGCTTGCGCTGCACCACCGCGTCGATGCGCTGCCGGTGGTGGACGCGGCGGGCAAGCCGCTCGGTGTCATGCCGGCGCAGGCGCTGCTGCAGGTGCTGCGCCGCGAGCACGTGGAGGACCTGCATCGCCTCTCGGGCATCCGCCGGGAAACCGCCACCGCGCGCCACGCGATCGAGGACCCGCCGCTCAGGCGCGCGCGCCACCGCCTGCCGTGGCTGCTCGCGGGCCTCGCGGGCGCGGCGCTCGCCACGGCTACGATGGCGGGGTTCGAGGCGACGCTGCAGGCGAAGGTCGCAGTGGCCTTCTTCGTGCCCGGCATCGTCTACCTCGCCGACGCGATCGGCACGCAGAGCGAGGCGATCGCAGTGCGCGGGCTCTCGCTCACCCGCGCTGGCCTCACGCATTTGCTCGCCGGCGAGCTGCGCACCGGCATGACGCTCGGCGCCGCGCTCGGGCTGCTGTGCCTCGCGCCGATCTGGTGGGCCTTCGACGACCTGCGGCTCGCCATGGCGGTCGCCGTAGCGGTCTTCAGCGCAGGAACCGTGGCGAGCGCGATCGGGCTGCTGCTCCCCTGGGTCCTCGCGCGCCTTGCGATCGACCCGGCCTACGGCAGCGGGCCGGTGGCCACCGTGATCCAGGACGTGATCAGCCTGCTGGTCTACTTCGGCGTGGTGCTCGCGGTGGGCTTGTAATCGATCGTTTACAACGCGCCGGGCACGAGCACCGCCGCGCCCTCGAGCTTGCCCTCCCGAAGATCCTGCAGCGCCTGGTTTGCCTCCTGCAGCGGATACCGCTTCGTTTCGATCTTCAGCGGGACCTTCGCCGCAAGCGCCATGAAGGCCTCGCCGTCGGCGCGCGTCAGGTTCGCCACCGAGCGCAGCGTGCGCTCGCCCCACAGGATCTCGTAGGGAAACGACGGGATGTCGCTCATGTGGATGCCGCCACAGACGACGCTCCCGCCCTTCCTGGTTGCTCTCAACGCCAATGGAATCAATTCTCCGGCCGGCGCGAAGATGATCGCGGCGTCGAGCGGCTCAGGCGGCGGCTCGGTAGAGTCGCCCGCCCAGTGCGCGCCACACGACAGCGCAAACTGTTGTCCTTTGAGATCGTTTTTTCTGGTAAAGGCGAAAACAGTTCGTCCCTCGGCGTTCGCGATCTGCGCGACGATGTGCGCCGCCGCGCCGAAGCCGTAGATGCCAATTGTTCTTGATTGTTCTGTCTTTGCATAACACCTGTAACCAATCAGTCCGGCGCAAAGCAACGGTGCTGCCTCCACATCCCCATAGCGATCCGGAATCGGCAGGCAGTAGCGCGCGTCGGCCACCACGTACTCGGCGTAGCCGCCGTCGAGGTGGCAGCCGGTGAAGCGCGCGCGCTCGCAGAGGTTCTCGCGCCCTGCACGGCAATGCGCGCATTCGCCGCAGGTCCAGCCGAGCCACGGGATTCCCACCCTCCTCCCGGTGCCCGCCACGGTTCCCACGATCTCGTGGCCGGGCGTGATGGGCATGCGGCACTGCGGCAGCTCGCCATCCGCGAGGTGCAGGTCGGTGCGGCACACGCCGCAGGCGCTCACCTTGACAAGCAGCTGCCCCGGCCCGGGCTCGGGCGTCGCGAGCTGCTCGGCCGCGAGCGCGCGGCCGGCGGCGTGCAGGCGCATCGCGCGCATGTCAGCGCTTCAGGTCGTCGTCGTCGAGGATCGCGTGGCCCGGGCGCTCGAGGTCGTCGA
>JBFLYF010000077.1:0-11594 GCA_040756795.1 Pseudomonadota bacterium | reverse complement strand
GAGGGCAACGTCGGCCTGATGAAGGCGGTGAAGCGCTTCGACCCCTCGCGCGGCGTGCGCCTGGTGTCCTTCGCGATCCACTGGATCAAGGCCGAGATCCACGAGTACATCCTGCGCAACTGGCGGCTGGTGAAGGTCGCCACCACCAAGGCGCAGCGAAAATTGTTCTTCAATTTGCGCTCGATGAAGCCGGGCCTCGCGCCGCTCTCGGCGGCCGAGGCGGGCGAGGTCGCGCGCGCGCTCAAGGTCAAGCCCGAGGAAGTGAGCGAGATGGAGATGCGCCTCGGCGGCCGCGAGGTGGCGTTCGAGGCCGACGAGTCGGACGAGGAGTCCTACGCGCCGGCGCACTGGCTCGCCGCCGATCCGGAGTCCGAGCCCTCGCGCGTGCTCGAAGCGCAGGAAGACGAGCGCCTCAATGCCACGGGGCTGAAGAACGCGCTTGCCGTGCTCGACCCGCGCAGCCGCCGCATCATCGAAGCGCGCTGGCTCAAGGAAAAGAACGCCGCCACGCTGCACGAGCTCGCCGCCGAGTTCAAGGTCTCGGCCGAGCGCATCCGCCAGCTCGAGGCGAAAGCCCTGCGGAAGATGAAAAGCGTGCTGCAGGCGCAGGACGCGCCGCTGCGCCTTCCGCGTCCCGCCGCGGCCTAAGCCGTTGTTTCCCGGGTCGGAAGTCCACGACCCAGGCTGCTGAATTTTTGCAATAGGTCCGGCGGACATTTGATCCGGCGCAACGTCCCGCATCGCTCCTGAGCGATGCTGCGGGCATTGCCATGAAGCACACCGTCCACATCGGTCACCGCGGCATCGCCCTGCGGGTATGCGCGATCTATTTCATCGCCGCCGCGGCGTGGATCGTCGGCTCGGACCTGGTCATGCTCGTCTGGCTGCCCGAGTCCGCCCCGCTGGTCGCGCCCTCGATCGCAAAGGGCCTGCTGTTCGTGCTCGTCACCTCGGCCGTGCTCTATTCCGTGCTGCACTACGTGGCGCGCATGGAGGCGCAGCCTGTGCGCGCTCTCGCCGCCGAGCGCGACGCGGTGGGCAAGCGCCTCGACCTGCTTTCGCGCTTCGCCAACGACGTTATCCTGCTGGTCGACGCGCAGGGGCGCATCGCGCAGGCGAACGAGCGCGCCTTCGAGCGCTACGGCTACGCGCGCGAGGAGCTGATCGGCATGCCGGTCGAGATGCTGCGCCCGCCCGAGGCGCGCGCCTCGCTTGCCGCCGTGCTGGAGCAAAGCCGGCGTGGAACGATCGGGGTCTACGAAACGACGCACGTCACGCGCGGCGGCGAGCGTTTCCCGGTCGAGATCAGCGCCCGGGGATTCGAGGTGGATGGCGCGCGCTACCTGCAGGCGGTGATCCGCGACGTGACCGAGCGCAAGCAGGCCGAAACGCAGATCCGCCGCCTGAACCGCACCTATGCCGTGCTGAGCGCGATCAATTCCGCGATCGTGCGCGTGAACGACCGCGACACGCTGCTGCGCGAGGTCTGCCGCATCGCCCACAAGAAGGGCGGATTCCCGATCGCCTGGGCGGGCGTCATCGACCGCGGCACGAGCCACGTCGAGCCCCTCGCCTGGCGCGGGGTGGACGAGGAGTACGTCCGCACGCTGCGGCGCTCCGCGGGAAGCGTCGCGCCGGGCGAAGGCGGCGTGGTGGGCCTCGCGGTGCGCAGCAGGGAGCCGGTGGTGTCGAACGACATCGCGAGCGATCCGCGCCTGACCCATGGCGCACGCGCCGCCGAGCGCGGCTCGCGCGCCCTCGTCGTGCTCCCGCTGCTGGTCGCGAACGAGGCGGTCGGCGTGCTCGCCCTGCACGCGCGCGAGACCGGCTTCTTCGACGAGCAGGAGATGCGCCTGATGCGCGAGCTCGCGGGGGACCTCTCCTTCAAGCTCGGCACGCTCGAGCGCGACCGCGCGCTCGAGATCGCGCACGAGCGGCTCGAGCTCGTGACCGAGGGCGCCGGGGTGGGGGTCTGGGACTGGTGGGATGTCAGCGACCCGTCGCGCCTGTGGTGGTCGACCCGGACCTACGAGCTGCTCGGCTTGGAGCCCGGGCGCATCGCCCCCGACCGGCGAACCTTCCTCTCCCGCATACATCCGGACGACAGGGCCGGGGTCGAGGCGGCCTTGCGGGATGCGCTGCGCAGGGGCACGCCCTACGAAGTCGAGTATCGCGTGCAGGCCGACCTGGGCCGCAGCTACTGGCTGCGCAGCCGCGGCAACTGCGTGCGCGACGCTTCCGGCAAGGTGGTGCGGCTGCTCGGCGTGATGCACGACATCGACGTGCGCAAGCGCGCCGAGGAGGCGGTGCGCGAGAGCGAGCAGCGCTTCCGCGCCATTTTCGAGCAGTCGATCACCGGGACCTGCATCATCGACGCCGGGGGAAGCTTCGTCTACGTCAATCCGCGGCTCGTGCAAATCCTGGGCTACGAGTCCGAGCGGGACATCGTCGGGCGGCCGGTGCTGGCGGATTTCGTCGCGCCGGAAAGCCGCGCCCTGGTGGCGGAAAACCTGCGCCAGCGCATCGCCGGCGAGGCGCAGACCAAGCGCTACCACTTCGAGGCGCTGCGGCGCGACGGCACGCGCGTCACCCTGGGAGCGCACGGCACCATCGGCACCTACGGCGGCAAGCGCGTGATCATCGCCACGGTGCAGGACGTCACCGAGCTGCGCCGCGCCGAGGAAGAGATCGAGCGCAAGGTCGCCCAGCTCGAGCAGGCGATGCACAGCACCATCGACCTCGTCGCCACGATCGGCGAGCTGCGCGATCCGTACACGCACGGCCACGAGCGGCGCGTGGGCGAGCTCGCCGCCGCGATCGCGGCCGAGATGGGGCTGGAGGCGAACCGGGTCGAGGGCGTGCGCATCGCGGGCTACCTGCACGACGTCGGCAAGATCGGCGTGCCCGCCGAGATCCTCGCCAAGCCCGCGCGCCTCTCCAGGCCAGAGTTCGACCTCGTCAAGGAGCACGCGCAGCAGGGCTACGAGATTCTCAAGGCCGTCGAGTTCCCCTGGCCCGTGGCGCAGGCCGCCTGGCAGCACCACGAGCGCCTGGACGGCAGCGGCTACCCGCGCGGCCTGAAGGGCGAGGAGATCATCCTCGAAGCGCGCATCCTCGCGGTCGCCGACGTGATCGAAGCAATGTCCTCGCACCGGCCCTACCGCCCCGGGCACGGCATCGACGCCGCGCTCGTGGAGATCGAGCACAAGCGCGGCTCGCTGTTCGACCCCGGCGCGGTGGATGCCTGCCTGCGCCTCTTCCGCGAAAAGGGCTACCGGCTGCCCGCCTGAGCCTGCGGCTTCTGCTCCAGGAGCGCGGTGATCTCCGCGTGCGGCAGCGGCTTGCTGAGCAGGTAGCCTTGCAGCTCATCGCAGCGCAGCAAGCGCAGCACCTTCGCCTGCTCCTCGGCATCGACGCCCTCGGCAACGACCTTGAGGCGCATCGCATGCGCGAGCGAAATGATGGTCTGCACCAGCGTCATGGTGTCCGGATCGTTGAGCATCGAGATGACGAAGGAGCGATCGATCTTGAGCGTCTGCACCGGGAGCTTGGCGAGGTAGGCGAGCGACGAGTACCCGGTGCCGAAGTCGTCGATCGCGACGCCGACGCCGAGCGCGCGCGCTGCCTTCAGCTTCTCGATGTTCGCCTCGATGTCCTCCATCACCAGGCTCTCGGTGATCTCCAGGTCGATGCCGGTCGGCGCGACCCCTTCCAGGATCGCTTCCTCCACCGCCTGCACGAAGTCGCGCTGGCGCAGCTGGATCGCCGAAACGTTGACCGCGACGCGCGGCGGCTTCAGGCCCGCTTCCGTCCAGCGCCGATAGTGTAGAGAAGCGCGCTGCAGCGCCCAGGCGCCGACGTCGAGGATCATCCCGGTCTCCTCCATCAGCGGGATGAACCTGCCCGGCGGCACCAGCCCCAGCTCCGGGCTCTGCCAGCGGATGAGCGCTTCCAGCCCGGCGATGCGGCGCGACTCGGTGTCGAACTTGGGCTGGTAGTGCAGGACGAACTCGTCATTTTCCAACGCTCTACGCAGTTTGTTCTCCAACGTCAGCGTCGCGCCCGTGCGCTCGGTGAGATCCGGCGTATAGAAGAGCTGCCGCTCGCCGGTCTCTTTCGCCTTTCGCAGCGCCGCCTCCGCGTTCGCGAGCAGCGTCTCTGCATCGACGCCGTCGTTCGGAAACAGCGCGAGGCCCGCCTTCGCCGCGAGCTTGAGCTCGTTGCCCTCCACACGGTACGGCTCCGCGAAGCAGGCACGCGCGCCGTTCGCCGCCACGCGCCCCGCCTCGGACCTGCCCTTGACCGTCGGCAAGACCACGACAAACTGATCCGCCATGATGCGCGCCACAGCGTTCGGGCCCGCGTGGCGCCTGAGCCGCTCGGCGACCTGCCGCAGCAGCGCGTCGCCCACCTGGCGGCCCAGCGACTCGTTGATCGTCGTCAGGCGCTCGAGGTCGAGCGACACGATGGCGAACTTCACGCCCGCCTGGCCCGCGTCGTGGATCTGCTGGCCTAGCCGCTCCGCGAGCAGCGCACGGTTGGCGAGTCCGGTGAGCGGGTCATACAGCGCCAGATAGTTGAGCTTCTCCTCCTTGGCGATGTGGTCGAGCGCGAATCCCACGTCGCCCGCGAGCTCCTCGAGCAGCTGAAGCTCGGCGGCGTTGAAGAAGTCCTTCTCCCGGGCGCACAGGAGCAGGACCTCGCTCACCTCTCCCCCGACCAGGATCGGCAGCGACAGGATCGAGCCGTAGCCCTGCTCGACAGCGGCCCTGCGGATCGTCCCAAGGGCGGGATCGGCGGTGATGTCGTTGCAATACACGGGCTTGCGCGCGCGTATGGCCTGGATCGTCGTTCCTCGCGGCGAGATGGTTTCTGCGCCTGGGCGCACCACGGCAGGTTTGACGATGTCCGGGTCAATGCCCGCCGACGCTACCGGGCGGATCTCGTACGTCGCGGGCTCATAGTGCAGCATCTGCGCGATGCCGAAGCCGCCATGCTGCACCGCGATCCGGCAGGCCTCTTGCAGAAGCTTGTCGCGGTCCCGCATGCGCACGATCGCAGCGTTGATCGCGCTCAGCACCGTGTGCATGCGGCTCAAGCGCTCGATCTTCTTCTCCTGGAGCTTGCGCTCTGTGATGTCCTGGATCATGCCGAGCACGTGCGAGAACTTGCCGCGATCGTCGCGTATCAGCCGGGGGCTGATCGAGGCCCACATGATGGACCCGTCGCGGCGCCTGAACCTCGTCTCGAAGCCGTGTACCACGCCGTCGGCCTCGAGGGCCGCCAGCAGCTTGTCCAGGTCGGCTCGGTCGACGTAGGGGTGCAATGCCTGGCTGGTGATCGTGGCGAGCACCTCTTCGGGCGAATCGAAGCCGAACATGCGGGCCGCGGCCGGGTTGCAAGCGGTCACGCGGCCGCTGGCCGAGGTCTGGTAGATTCCCTCGGCGGCATTCTCGAAGATCGAACGGAACCTCTCTTCCGCCTCGCGCCGCGCGCTTTCCGCGGCCAGCCGCTCGCGGATGTCGCGCGAGATCGCGACCACGATCCAGCGGTCACCCGCGCGCAACAGCTTGCGTGTCGACTCGAAGGGCAGCCGGGAGCCGTCCTTGCAGCGGTAGTCGCTGCGCATGCCGCTCGGCAGCTCCGGATTGGCGATCAACTCGTCGTACTTGGCCTCCAGCTCTTCGCGGCTCACCGGCAGGATGTCGTGCGGGCCCATCGCGAGCAGCTGCTCGCGCGTGTAGCCGAGCAGGCGGCAGGCGGTTTCGTTGACATCCAAGTGCCGCATGGTGGCGCGGTCGGTGATGATGATGATGTCGGCCGAGCTGTCCATCGCCAGCCTGAACCTGCGCAAGTCCTCCTCGACCTGCTTCGCCGGGGTGATGTCCTTGGCGGTGCCGCGGTAGCCCGCGAACTTCCCGACGGCGTCATAGATCGGCTCGCCGCTCACCTGCAGGTACACGCGCGTGCCGTCAGCTTTAGCCTGCACGAGCTCCAGGTCGCGGTAGCTTTCGCGGCGCTCGAGCACGTGCCGGTGCGCGCTCCAGTCTCCGCTCGTCGGCTCGAGGCCCGGAATCTCCCAGCGCGCCTTGCCAACGTAGATGTTCGCGCCCATGCCGGTGAGCGCGGTGACGCGCGCGGGCGTGTCCACGAAACGGTGCTCCGTGTCGGTCTGCCAGAACCAGTCGGAGGAGAGCGCGCTCATGCTGCGGAAGCGCGCTTCGCTCTCGCGCAGTTCCTCCTCCGTCTTCTTGCGCTCGGTGATGTCCTGGATGGCGCCCTCGACGTGCGACGGCGCGCCGTTGGCATCCTTCACGAGCCGAACGCTCACCGACGCCCACATGGTGCTGGCGTCCTTGCGCAGCAACCGGGTTTCGAATGCGCGAACTACCCCTTCGCTGTTCAGGCCGTCCCAGATCCGTTTCCGGTCCGTCAGGTCGACGTAGATCTTGCTCAGGTCCGTGACGCAAGCGACGATCTCCTCCGGCGATTCGTAGCCGAACAGGCGCGCCATGGCCGGATTGGCGGCGATCAACGCTCCCCGCAGCGAAACCCGGTACAACCCCTCGGCCGAGTTCTCGAAGATCGAGCGGTAGCGCTGCTCGGCCTCGCGCAGCGCGTTCTGGGCAGCGACTTTGTCGGTGATGTCGCGCGCCGTGCCGCGATAGCCGGTGAAGCGGCCTTCGGCGTCGAAGACCGCCTCGCCGCTCGCAGAAACGTATCGCCGCTCACCGCCGCTGCCCACACGCATGTACTCGAAGTCGCGGAACGGCTGGCGCGCGTCGAGAACCGCGCGGTGTTCTTCCCAACTCGTGCTGAGGGGCACGATCCCTTGCATCTCCCAGCGCCGCCTGCCGATCTGGTTTCCCTGGTCCGCGCCCCATTTCCACGCCCCCTCGCCGCCGGAGAAGCTCGTGAAGCGGAACTCGGCGTCCTGCTCCCAGTACCAGTCGGAGGAAAGCTCCGTGAGGCTGCGAAAGCGCGCCTCGCTCTCGCGCACGCCGATCTCGGCGAGCTTGCGCTCGGTGATGTCGCGACCAATCGTGACGATGATCCACTTGCCGCCCGTGCGCAGCGCGCGGCGGTGCAGCTCGGTCCAGCCGCGGCTGCCGTCGCTGCGCACGTACTCGGACTCGACGCTCGTCCCCCGCTCGCCCGCCGCGATGACTTCGTCGTACTCGCGCTTGACCTGCTCGCGCGTCTTGCCGACCACTTCGTTGGAGGTTTTCTGCAGCAGCGCCTCGCGCGTGTAGCCGAGCCGCCGGCAGGCGCTGTCGTTGACGTAGAAAAACCGCATCGTCTCCGGGTCGGTGAGGTAGATCGAGTCGACCGTGACGTCCATCGCCAAGCGGAAGCGTTCCACCTCAGCCTCGGCGCGCTTGCGCTCGGTGACGTCGTGCGCCAGCACCACCTTCACGCGGCGGCCGGCAAGCTCGGACAGGTGCGATGTGATCTCGACATCGATCAGCGAGCCGTCCTTCTTGCGGTGCGTCCAGATCCCGCTCGCGGTGACGCCGCCGCGCGCTCGCACCGCGCCGCTCGCCAGTAAGCGCTCGGCCTCCGCCTGCGGGCGGATATCGGCGATCGTCATCGACAGAAACTCGTCCCGGCTGTAGCCGTAGCGGGCGACCGCGGCGTCGTTCACCGCGACGAAGCGCAGCGTCTCCGGGTCGTACATCCACATCGGGTGCGGGTTCGCCTCGAAGAGGCTTCGATAGTTCTTCTCGCTCTCGCGCAGCGCAGCCTCGGCCCGCCTGCGCTCGGAGACGTCCTGGACCACGGATACGAAATGCAGCGGCTTGCCCTCGGCGCCGCGCACCAGCGCGGTCGAGACGCTCGCCCACAGCGGCGACCTGTCCTTGCGCATGAGCCGCAGCTCGCGCTGGTAGGGCTTCCCCGTTCCCGAGAGTATGCTGGCGCGCACTTCGGCGCTCCGCGCGAAGTCCTCCGGGTGGGTCAGGTCACGGATGTGCAGCAAGATCGCCTCGGCGCGGCTGTAGCCGGTCATTGCGGCGAATGCCTGGTTGACCATCAGCAACTCGCCTTCGAGCGAGCTGTGCACAATTCCGACCGCGGCCTGCTCGAATGTGGTCCGGTAGCGCGCCTCGCTTGCCTCGAGCGTCGCCGCCATCTGCTTCTGCGCCGTGACGTCCTGGATCGTGCCGAACCAGCGCGACCTCCCGTCGGCACCGGGCTTGCCGATCGGCTCGCCCACGTGCAGGACATGAACCCAGCTGCCGTCCTTGTGCCGCAGACGGTACTCGAACGCCCTGCGCGCCCACTGCCGGCCGGCCTCGATGCTCAGCTCGCGCAGACGCGCGCGGTCCTCCGGGTGCGCGAGGTCGAGCCACTCGCGCGCGCTCGCCGGCATGCCCGAAGGCAGCAGACCGAGCAGCGCCGGCAGGTTTTCCGACCAGCTTTCCACCGACCCATCTGGCGCGGTGACGATGTGCGCGAGGCCGGCGATCGCCTGCGCCCGGCGCAGTCCGAGCTCGCTCTCGCGCAGCGCCCGCTCCGCTTCCTGCTTGGCCGCGCGCGCGCGCACTTCCTGCAGCGCGCGCTCGACCGCCACCGGCAAGCGCGCCAGGTTCGACTTCAGCACGTAGTCGGTCGCACCCTGCTGCAACGCGCGAATCGCGTACTCCTCGCCGAGCGTGCCGGAGACGAAGATGAATGGCGTGTCCGGCGAGAGCTCGCGCGCAATGCGCAGGGCCGTCATCCCGTCGAAGCCGGGCATGGAGAAGTCCGACAGGACGACCTCTGGCCGGAATTCGGCCAGCACCGTGCGGAATTCCGCCTCGGACTTGACGATGCGCTGCTCGATCTCGAGGCCCGCGCGCTTCAACTCGCGCAGCGCGAGCTCGGCGTCGGCCGCGACGTCCTCGAGCAGCAGAACGCGCGTCGCGCTAGCGCGCAGCGCCGCTCCCGGCTCCCGCCGCGCGGCCTGGTGCCGAACAGATCCTTCGCCTAGCGCCACGCACCTCCCCTCGCAATTTCTCGATCATGGCGTTCTATTTTGCTTCTACGGAACCCTGATCCGAGTTATCGACAGTGCGTTTTGCGCGTCCTCCGACAGAAGCTTGCAAAAGGCTAACAAATTCAGACAGTTCAGTCGAACCGGGTGATGCCTTGGCGGATGGCGTATTGAGGACGCCGATCTGCGGAGACTTGCGCACGATGGCGCGCGTCGCCTCTATGCCGTTCAGCCCCGGCATCGAGATGTCCATCAGCGCGACGCGCGGGGCGAGGCGCGCCGCCTCGCGCACCGCGGCGTGGCCGTCGCCGACCGCGCCCACGACGCGGATGTCGCGACATTCCGCAAGCAGCACCGAGATACCCGCGCCGTCACCGCGCCGCATGGGGCGATGTCATTTTCTGAGGCGCGGATTGAAAATCGTAAAACCACGACGCAGCGCGTCGCGGTTTCGACTACAGCGGGCGAGCCTTAGCGCGCGGCGGCGAGCAGCGTGCGCAGGTCCGCGGCGAGGTCCTGGGAGATGCGCTCGGGGCGCGCGAGCAGCCGCAGGCGACCCTCGGTGTCGAACACGAAGCTCTGCCCGCTGTGGTCCACGGTGTAGGCGCCCGGCGCGGCGCCGGAGCTCTTCGCGTAGTAGACGCGGAACTCCTTCGCCGTGCGCTGGATTGCCCCGGCATCGCCCGTGAGGCCGATGAAGCCCGGGTCGAACGCCGGCACGTACTGCGCGAGCACCTCGCGCGTGTCGCGCTCCGGGTCCACGGTGACGAACAGCACCTGCACGCGCGCCGCGTCCGCGCCGAGCTGCTTCAGCGCGCCCGCCATGTCGGCGAGCGTGGTGGGGCAGACGTCGGGGCAGTGCGTGTAGCCGAAGAACACCACCACCAGCTTGCCGCGGAAGTCGGCGAGCGTGCGCGGCTTGCCGTCGTGCCCCGTGAGCGCGAGGCTGCGGCCGAACTCGGCGCCGGTGACGTCGGTGCTGCGGAACTTCGGCCCTTCGGGCGAGCAGGCCGCGAGCAGGGCCGCCGCGAGAGCGAGGAGGCTAGAGCGCCAGGTAATGGTCAACGAGCAGCGCGGCGAACAGCAGGGCCAGGTAGGCGATCGAGTAGCGGAAGGCGCTTTGCGCGGCACGGTCGCTGTAGGCGAGATGGATGCGCAGCGCATGGGCGATGAACACGCCGCCGAGGACCACCGAGGCGATCAGGTAGGGGACGCCGCTCATGCGCACCACGTAGGGCAGCAGGCTCACCGCGAACAGGATCAGGGTGTAGAGCAGGACCTGCAGCCGCGTGTATTCCTTGCCGTGCGTCACCGGCAGCATGGGCACGCCCGCGCGCGCGTAGTCCTCGGTGCGGTACAGCGCGAGCGACCAGAAATGCGGCGGCGTCCAGGCGAAGACGATGAGAAAGAGCAGCATCGCCTCCGTGGTCACTTCGCCCGTCGCCGCGGCCCAGCCGAGCACCGGCGGCATCGCGCCCGAGGCGCCGCCGATCACGATGTTCTGCGGCGTGAGCGGCTTCAGGATCACGGTGTAGACGATCGCGTAGCCCACGAAGGTGCCGAGCGTCAGCCACAGCGTGAGCGCGTTCACCCAGTGGTACAGGATCCACAGGCCGAGCCCGCCCACCGCGCCGGCGAAGATCACCGTTTCGAGGGGCGCGAGCTCGCCGCGCGGCAGCGGCCGCCGGCGCGTGCGCTGCATGCGCGCATCGAGCTTCTGCTCGACCAGGCAGTTGACCGCCGCCGCGGCGCCGGCGACCAGCGCGATGCCCGCGGTCGCGGCGAGCAGCAGGCCGGGCGCCAGGAGCTGCGGCGCGGGCGTGGCGAGCAGCATGCCGATCACCGCGGTGAAGACGATGAGCGACACGACGCGCGGCTTGGTGAGCGCGAGAAACGCGCCGAACCGGCCGATGAGGCGGCCGGCGAGGGGCCTGGCGGAGGATTCGCGGGTGAGCTCGGCGGACAAGGTGCGGAATTTTATCCGAACTGCGATGCCCTGAGCAGCCGCTGCAGGTCCTTGATCACCCGCATCGGGTCGGGGTCGCGCGGAAAACGCAGCATCAGGTTGCCGAGGGGATCGACCAGGTACACGTGCTCGGCGGCCGAGCCTTCGGCGGGGAACTCGCCGCGCGCCGCGCCCGCGGGCGCGACCACGGTGCCCTCGATCGCGGCGAGCAGCTCGGCGCGCGGCGCCACGCCGTCGGTGAGGAGCCACAGCCGCTCGAGGCGCTGCATCTCGCGCCCCTGCGCGCGGCGCACCTGGCGCATGAGGTAGAGCTTCGCCTCGCAGCGCGCGTCGCACGCGCCGCCGTCGAGCTGCACCAGCACCCATCTGCCCCTGAGCGCCGCGAGCGGCGGCGCGGCCACCGGGCGCGGCGCGATCAGCGTGCCGTAGTTGCCGGGCGTCCCGCCCGCGAGCTCGAAGCGCCAGACGACCCAGCTCGCCACCGCGGGCAGCAGGAAGATCGCCGCGAGCAGCAGCAGCTTGATGCGCCCGCGCTTCACGGCATCGCTAGGAGCCGGGTTTCGCACGCTTGAAATTCAAAGCCAGAAAGAGGAAAACGCAGAGCGCTGCGAGCGAGTACCACTGCAGCGCGTAGGCCTCGTTTTTGCCGGCGCC
>JBFLYF010000076.1:0-11614 GCA_040756795.1 Pseudomonadota bacterium | reverse complement strand
TCCGGCGGGAGGGGGGCGGGTACGTAGGCCTGGAACGGCTCGCTCGCCGTTGTGACCTTGACGTAGCGGCCGGGCGTGGGGCGATGCATCGCGGTTCAGGAACCTAAAATAAGGACGGGTCTTATTTTAAGTTAATACATTAACGTAAATCAACAGCCGGCGCGAATTTAGGGTGTCGAGCTTTGAAAGAAAAAGGCAGCTTTCTTTAAAAGCCCGGAAAGGAATGAAAAGAAACTTTCAAAGCTCGGGCGCGACCGCCGGGACGCAGGATAGCGGGAGGCCGTAAGATAGCAGCGTGGCCGTAGAAACCGACCGCCTCATCTCCGCCAAGCCCAGCTCGCCCCAGGAGGAGCAGATCGAGCGATCGCTCCGGCCCGCGACGCTCGCCGAGTACGTCGGCCAGGACAAGATCCGCAGCCAGTTCGAGATCTTCATCCAGGCCGCGCGCGGCAGGAGCGAGGCGCTCGATCACGTGCTGCTGTTCGGCCCGCCGGGCCTGGGAAAGACCACGCTCGCGCACATCGTCGCGCACGAGATGGGCGTGGGGCTGCGGCAGACCTCCGGCCCGGTGCTCGAGCGCCCGGGGGATCTCGCCGCCATATTGACGAACCTGGAACCCCGCGACGTCCTGTTCATCGACGAGATCCACCGCCTCTCGCCCGTGGTCGAGGAGATCCTCTACCCGGCGCTCGAGGACTACCAGATCGACATCATGATCGGCGAGGGCCCGGCGGCGCGCTCGATCAAGCTGGACCTGCCGCCCTTCACGCTGGTCGGGGCCACCACGCGCGCCGGCATGCTCACCAACCCGCTGCGCGACCGCTTCGGCATCGTGGCGCGGCTCGAGTTCTACGGCGAGCAGGAGCTGGCGACGATCGTGCGGCGTTCCGCCGGCCTGCTGAAAATCCTCCTGGAGAAGGAAGGCGCGAATGAAATCGCGCAGCGCTCGCGCGGCACGCCGAGGGTCGCGAACCGCCTGCTGCGCCGGGTGCGCGACTACGCGCAGGTCAGGGCCGACGGCAAGGTCTCCAAGGCGGTGGCCGATGCCGCGCTCAAGATGCTCGACGTGGACGCGCTCGGGCTCGATCTGATGGATCGCAAGCTCCTGCTTGCCGTGATCGAGAAGTTCGGCGGCGGCCCGGTCGGCCTGGAGAACCTGGCGCACGCCATCGGCGAGGAGGTCGACACGATCGAGGACGTGCTCGAGCCCTACCTCATCCAGTGCGGCTACCTGCAGAGGACGCCGCGCGGCCGCATGGCGACGCTCACCGCCTACCGGCACTTCGGCATCGTCGCGCCGCAGGCGGCGCGCGACCTGCTGTCCTCGCAGGACTAGTCGCGGCAGCTGCCGGGAAGGTTCTTGGCCGGCATCGTGCCGGGCCGGCAGGTCCAGGTCCTGCCGCCGTCCTTGGAGAAAAACCGGATCGTCTGCCCGGCGACCCGACGATCCACGCCCTCGGTTTTCATCGTCGCGGTGAGCTCGATCTCGCCCGCGCCGCCCGCGCCCCTGCTGATGACGACCGAGCGCGTGTACTTGCTGCTCGTCTGCCCGGCGACCTCCTCCAGCGCCTTCGGCCACTTGCGCCGGTCCGCGAAGTATTCGGCGAGCGGCGTTTTCGCCGCCGACAGCAACATGACTGCCTCGGAGGCCTGCGAGCGGTGCGTGTAATCCCCGTACGCCGGAATCAGGACTGCAGCAACGATGCCGATGATCGCGAGCAGGGCGAACCAGGAAACCCAGCTGATGCGCGAACCCTTCTTCGCAGGTTCGTCCATGTGCGCGAGCATAGCGCAGGCTACAATGCGGCGGTGCGGCGAGAGCCAGGCGCGGGCGAGACCTTCTCCATCCAGGTGCGGGTCTACTATGAGGACGTCGACATCGGCGGGGTGGTCTACTATGCGAACTACCTGCGCTACTTCGAGCGCGCCCGCAGCGAGTGGTTGCGCAGCCTCGGCGTGAACCAGGAGCGCATGGCCGCGGTCGAAGGGGTCGGCTTCGTGGTGGCGCGCGCCGAGATCGACTTCAGGTCCGGGGCGCGGCTCGAGGACCTGCTTAGCGTCACGGTGAAAGTGATCGAGAAGAAGAAAACCTATCTCTGGCTGGCGCAGGAGGCGCGGCGCGGGGACGGCACGGTCTGCGCCGCGGCGCGCATCCAGGCCGCCTGCGTGCGGCACCGCGACATGCGCCCGCAAGCGCTGCCCGAGGCGATCGCCGCAGTCCTCCCGCGGGGGCTCGAGGCATGAGCGTGACGCAGGACTTCGAGCTCTGGCAGCTGGTCGTCAACGCCTCGTTCGTGGTGAAGGCGGTGATCCTGCTGCTGCTCGCGGTGTCGTTCATGTCCTGGATGTTCATCTTCCGCAAGTGGTTCGGCATCCAGCGCGCGAGCGAGCAGACCGAGAAGTTCGAGCGCGAGTTCTGGGGCGGCAACGACCTGAATGCGCTCTACCAGGGCGCGGTGAACGCGCGCCACAGCATCGGATCGCTCGAGCGCATCTTCGAGGCCGGCTACCGCGAGTTCACCAAGCTGCGCGCGCAGCGCGGCACCGAGCCGAGCGTCATGGTCGACGGCGCGCGCCGCGCCATGCGCGCCACTTACCAGCGCGAGATGGACTACCTCGAGCGGCGCCTCGCGTTCCTCGCCTCTACGGGCTCGGTCAGCCCGTACGTGGGCCTGTTCGGCACCGTCTGGGGCATCATGCACGCCTTTCGCAGCCTCGCCAACGTGCAGCAGGCCACCCTCGCGCAGGTCGCGCCCGGCATCGCCGAGGCGCTGATCGCGACCGCGATCGGCCTGTTCGCCGCGATCCCCGCGGTGGTCGCCTACAACCGCTTCTCGCACGACATCGACCGCCTCGCGATCCGCTTCGAGAGCTTCATGGAGGAGTTCTCCAACATTCTCCAGAGGCAGGCGGCGAGGCCGTAGCAGGATGCCGCGGCTGCATTCCAAGCGCGGGCCGATGCACGAGATCAACGTCGTGCCCTACGTCGACGTCATGCTGGTGCTGCTCGTCATCTTCATGGTGACCGCGCCGCTCGTCACCCCCGGCGTGATCGAGCTGCCCTCGGTGGACAAGGCGAGCGCGCCGAAGCTCGCGCCGATCGAGCTCGTCATCACCGAGGACCGCAAGGTCTCGCTGCGCGAGCGCGACGCCGCCGGCCGCATCCTCGCCGAGCGGCCGGTGGAGCGCGGCCAGATCGCGAAGCTCGTCAAGGACCCGAAGACCCCGGTGCTGATCGCGGGCGACCGGAACGTGAAGTACGAGGCGGTGCTGCAGCTGATGGACGAGCTGCGCGCCCAGGGCGTGGAGCGCGTGGGCCTGCAGGTGAAGCCCAGGCAATGAGCGCGGTGCTCGCTTTCGACCGGCCGGATCCGGGCCGGATCTCCTCGGCGCTGCTCGCGCTCGCGGTGCACGCCGTGCTGTTCGCGGTGCTCGTCTTCGGCGTGCGCTGGCAGAACCGCCCGCCCGAGACGGTGACGGCGGAGCTCTGGGAGGCGCCGCAGCCGGCGCCGGTGGTGGAAAAGCCCGCGCCCCGGGTGGAGCCGGCGGCACCGCCCAAGCCCGAACCGCGCATCGAGAAACCCGACATCGCGGTGAAGGAGCCGCCGAAGCCGAAGCCGGCCCCGAAAGCCGAGCCCAAGCCCAAACCCGTTGCCAAGGCCGAGCCGTTAAAGCCGAGGGTGGACGAGACGCAGAAACGCGTGCGGGAGGAGCTCGCGCGCGAGCAGGCCGCGCTTGCGATCGAGCGCGAGCGCGCGCAGATCCGCGAGCAGCTCGCGCGCGAGGCGGCCTTGTCCAACGCCAGGGCGCTCGCCGGCTGGATCGACAAGATCCGCGCCAAGATCCGCGGCAACATCGTGCTGCCGCCGGACCTGAAGGGCAACCCGGAGGCGATCTTCGACGTGGTGCAGCTGCCCACGGGCGAGGTGCTCTCGGCGAAGCTGCGCAAGTCGAGCGGCCACGCGGGCTACGACGCCGCGGTCGAGCGCGCGATCCTCAAGTCTTCGCCGTTGCCGCGGCCCGACAGGCCGGAGCTGTTCCAGCGCGGCCTCGAGCTCAGGTTCCACCCGCGTGATCCCCTATAATCGCGCCATGCGAAGGCTGATCGCGGCGATCGTGCTGCTCGGTGCCGCTTTCTCCGCTCCAGCGCAGCTGCAGATCGAGATCACCGGCGCCGGAGCGCAGCGCATCCCGATCGCGATCGTGCCCTTCGCCGGCGAAGGCGCGCTCGCGCCCGCGATCTCGAGCGTGGTGCGCTCCGATCTCGATCGCAGCGGGCTTTTCCGCACGCTGGAAGTGCCGGCCTTCAACCCGCCGCCGACCGAGGCCTCGAACGTCAACTACGCCGAGTGGCGCGCGCGCCTCGCCGACGCGGTGGTGCTCGGCTCGGTCGCCGCGCGCCCGGACGGGCGCTTCGAGATCCGCTTCAAGCTGTTCGACGCGGTGAAGGGCGCCGACCTCTCGGGCGTCGCCTACACGCTCTCGCGCGAGCAGGCGCGCACCACCGCGCACCGCATCGCCGACTTCATCTACGAGAAGCTCACCGGCGAGAAGGGCGTGTTCTCCACCCGCATCGCCTACGTGGTGAAGCGCGGCACCCGCTTCGAACTGCAGATCGCGGACGCCGACGGCGCGGGCGAGGAGACCGCGCTCGTCTCGCACGAGCCGATCATCTCGCCGGCCTGGTCGCCCGACGGCCGGCGCCTCGCCTACGTGTCCTTCGAGAACAAGAAGCCGGTGGTCTACGTGCATTCGCTCGCCGACGGCAAGCGCCAGGCGGTGGCGAACTTCAAGGGCTCGAACTCGGCGCCCGCCTGGTCGCCCGACGGTCGCACGCTCGCGGTGGTGCTCTCGGTGGACGGCGGCTCGCAGATCTACCTCATCAACGCCGACGGCAGCGGGCCGCGGCGCCGCATCAGCGACTCCGGCTCGATCGACACCGAGCCGGTGTTCTCGCCCGACGGCCAGAGCCTGTTTTTCACCTCGGACCGCGGCGGCAGCCCGCAGATCTACCGCATGCCGGCCTCCGGCGGCCCGGCGCAGCGCGTCACCTTCGAGGGCGGCTACAACGTCTCGCCGCGCATCAGCCCGGACGGCAGGAGTCTCGCGTACGTGACGCGCACCGGCGGCCGCTTCCAGGTCGCGGTGCTCGACCTGGCGAGCCGCCAGACGCAGACGCTCACCGACAGCGACAAGGACGAATCGCCCAGCTTCGCGCCCAACGGCCGCATGATCCTGCTCGCCACGGTGAACGCCGGCCGCGGCGTGCTCTCGGCGGTCTCGGTCGACGGGCGCATCAAGCAGCGCGTACCCTATGCGGGGGGCGACGTGCGCGAGCCGGCGTGGGGGCCTTTCATCAAATGATCTGGAGGTGCGATATGCGTGCTCTATGGATTGCAGTGTTCAGCGCAGCGCTCGCGGCGTGCTCGGCCGCCCCGACGACCGAGCAGTCGCCCGCGGAGGTCGAAGACGCCAAGGCGCGCGCCGCGGCCGGCGCCCAGGGCCAGCCGGTGCCCGACCGGCAGGTCTCGAAGGTGGACCTGACCGGCAAGGGGCAGGCGAAGAGCCCGTTCACCGACCCGGGCAACATCCTGTCGCGGCGCTCGATCTACTACGACTACGACCAGTACGACATCAAGGAGCAGTACCGGCCGCTGGTCGAGGCGCACGCCAAGTTCCTGCGCGACAACCCGAAGATGAAGATCCTGATCCAGGGCAATACCGACGAGCGCGGCAGCCGCGAGTACAACGTCGGCCTCGGGCAGCGCCGCTCCGACGGCGTGCGCAACATGCTCAAGCTCCTCGGCGCGCGCGAGGACCAGATCGAGTCGGTGAGCCTGGGCGAGGAGAAGCCCAAGTCCGAGGGCCACGACGAATCGGCCTGGTCGCAGAACCGCCGCAGCGACATCCTCTACCCGGGCGAGTATTGATGCGCCGGGCGGGAGCGGCGGCTCTGTGCGCGGCCCTGGGCGCGGCGCTCGCGCTCGGCGCCGCGCCGGCGCACGCTCTCTTCGAAGACGACGCCGCGCGCGCGCGCATCGAAGAGCTGCGCAAGCAGGTCGAGGCCGCGGCGAAGCAGGTCGAGGAGCGCCTCGCGAGGCTCGAGGACCGGCGCGCGCTCGTGGAGCTCGCCTCGCAGCTGGAGGCCCTGCGCTCCGAGATCGCGCGCCTGCGCGGCCAGGTGGAGATGCTGCAGAACCTGGTCGAGACCGCCGACAAGCGCGGCAAGGACCTGTACGTCGACATCGACACGCGCCTGCGCAAGCTCGAGCAGGCGAGGGAGAAGGAGGCCGCGGCCGAGAAGCCGCCCGCCGAGGCCTCGGCGCCGCCGGCGGAAGTGAAGGCCTACGAGGCGGCGCTCAACCAGTTCAAGCTCGGCAACTACCCGCTCGCCATCTCGGCGTTCCAGGGGCTGCTGGTCACCTACCCGCAGAGCAAATTCGCGCCGAGCGCGCAGCTCTGGATCGGCAACGCGCATTCCGCGCAGCGCGACCACAAGCAGGCGATCGCCGCCTGGCAGAAGGTGCTCTCGGCCTGGCCCGAGGACGCCAAGGCGCCCGATGCCCTGCTCAACATCGCCAACTCGCAGGAGGCGCTCGGCGACCGCAGGGGCGCGCAGAAGACGCTCGAAGGCCTGCTCGCGAAATACCCATCGAGCGCCGCGGCGGCGAGCGCCAGGCAGCGGCTCAAGCGCTGAAGAAAGCCGTCATCCTCCTCTCGGGCGGCCTCGACTCGGCCGCCACGCTCGCCTGGGCGAAGCGCGAAGGCTACGAATGCTTCTGCCTGTCGGTCGACTACGGCCAGCGCCACGCGGCGGAGCTGGAATCCGCGAAGCGAATTGCTTCCAGGTTCAATTCAAGACATCTTGTCCTGAAGCTCGACCTCGGCGCGATCGGCGGCTCGGCGCTCACCGACCGCGCGATCGCCGTGCCGACCGGCGGCGCGAAAGGCGGCATCCCCGTGACCTACGTCCCGGCGAGGAACACGATTCTCCTTTCGCTCGCGCTCGGCTGGGCCGAGGTGCTGGGCGCCGGGCACATCTTCATGGGCGCGAACGCGATCGACTACTCCGGCTACCCGGACTGCCGCCCCGAGTACCTGAAAGCGTTCGAAGCGATGGCGAACCTCGCCACCAAGGCCGCGGTGGAAGGGCGGAAGATCGAAGTGCGCGGTCCCCTGGTCGATCTGCCCAAAGCGAAGATCGTCCGGCTCGCGCTCGAGCTCGGCGTGGACCCGGCGATGACCGTCTCCTGCTACCAGCCCGACGCCGAAGGCCGCGCCTGCGGGCAGTGCGATGCCTGCCGCATCCGGAAGAGCGGCTTCGAAGCCGCGGGCATCGCCGACACCACGCGCTACGCTGGCAAATGACCCGCGAGGGCTGATAAAATTCCGCCCCTTCAGCGCGTTACCTCGCGTCCGAATACGGGTCGTTAGCTCAGCTGGTAGAGCAGCGGACTTTTAATCCGTTGGTCGGCGGTTCGAATCCGCCACGACCTACCAATTTTTCAGGGATTGAAGTCGTAAAGCCGCGCCGGGTTCTCTGCGAGGATCGCGCGCCGCGTCTCGGCGTCAGGCAGCGCCTCGATGAGGACGTCGAGCAGCTCGCCCGCGTCGAGCGGGCGGTAGGGGAGCAGGTCGTTTCCCTGGACCGCCTTTCCCGAATGAAAGCCGATGTGCGGCCAGTCCGAGCCCCAGACCAGGCGCTCGGGGGCGCGCGCGGCGAGCGCGCGCAGGAAGGGGATCGCGTCGCGCAGAAGGCCGCTTGCGCGCGTGATGCGGTCGGCGCCGGCGAGCTTCACCCAGACGTGCTTCAGCGCGGCAAGCCGCAGCACCGCCTGGAAGCCCGCTTCGCCCGTTCCGGCGGCGGCATCGGGCAGGCCCATGTGATCGAGCACGACGGTCACGCCGCAGCGCGCGAGGAGCGGCTCGAGCTGCGCGAGCGCGGCGGCGTGGGCGAAGACCTGCAGGTGCCAGCCGAGCGGCGCGAGCATGCGCTCGTAGGCGGCGATGGTCTCGCCGCGATCGCCGGGGTGGCGCGAGGCGAGGGTGACGAGGTTGAGCCGCGCGCCGCGCACGCCGGCTGCATGCATCGCCTCGAGATCTTTCCCGGGGCAGTCCGTCGGAACGACCGCCACGCCGCGGCCCCGTGCCCCCAGCTCGGAGAGCGCCGCCAGCATCGCGCCGTTGTCGAAGCCGTGGCCGCTCGCCTGCACGAGCACGGTGCGCTCCAGGCCCACGTCACGCTTCATGCGCTCGTGCAGCGCGATCGGCGCCTCCCCTGCGGTGTAGGCGCGCTCGGCGGCGAGCGGATAGCGCTCGAAGGGGCCGAGGACGTGCATGTGGCAGTCGGCCGCGCCCGGCGGCAGCGGCTGCGAAGGCGCGCGGTGCGTGCGCTCGAGCGGCGTCACCGCGAAAGTCGTGGAAGTACGACTAGATCAGCAGCCCTACGTACTGAATCACCAGCCAGGCGGCGATCAGTCCCATCGCCACCGTCGACAGGCGGCGGTGCTTCTCGTAGGCGCGCCGGTCCTCGGGCGTAGGGGAGTCGGGAACCGACTTGGGGGCCTTGCGGAACGCGAGGAACATGAGCAGCGCGCCGGCCGTGACGGCGAAAAGCCCTATGGCGTTGAGCACCCAGGCGGTTGTCATTGTTCGGCCTCCTTGCAGATGGTGCCGCCGCGAATCCTAGCACCGCGGGCAAAACCGCGCTCGGGCGCGCCTACTCGCGCACGCGCGCGAGCTTCTCCACCTCGGGCAGGCGCCTCAGGGCGCGCATGACGCGCGCGAGGTGCTGGCGGTTGCCGACCTCGAGCACGAAGAGCATGGTGGTGAAGACGGCGCGGTCCTCCTCCATGCTGATCGAATCGATGTTGGCGCCGGCCTCGGCGATCGCGGAGGCGACCTTGGCGAGCACGCCGCGGCGGTTGGCCACCGTGACGCGGATCGCGGCCTGGAAGAGGCGGCTCGTCTTGCGGTCCCACTCGACGTCCAGCCACTGCTCGGGCTCGACGCGGCGCGAGCGCGCCGCCTGGCGGCATTCGGCGGCATGCACCACCAGGCCCTGGCCCTTCTTCATCGAGCCTACGATGGCGTCGCCCGGGATCGGGCGGCAGCAGGTGGCGAGCTGCACCGCCATGCCCTCGGTGCCGCGGATGACGACGCTCGCGCCGGCGCCTTTCAGCGCGCCGGCCTTCGCCTCGTCGCTCTTGCGCAGGAGCCTTCTCGCCACCACCGCCGGCAGCCGCCGGCCGAGGCCGATGTCGGCGAGCAGCTCCTGCCTGGAGCGCGCCCCCGAGTCGCGCACGGTGCGCTCCCAGCTCGCCTGGTCGATCGTGCTCGCGCTCTGGCCGAGCGCCTTCAGCGCCTGCTCGAGCAGCCGCTCGCCGAGCGCGGCCGACTCCTCGTACTGCATGGTCTTGAGGAAGTGGCGGATGTTGGAGCGCGCCTTGCCGGTGCGCACGTACTGCAGCCAGGCGGGGTTGGGCTTGGCGTAGCCGGTGGTGATGATCTCGATTCGGTCGCCGTTCCTGAGCTCCGTGCGCAGCGGCACGAGCTCGCCGTTCACTTTCGCCGCCACGCAGCGGTTGCCGATGTCGGTGTGCACCGCGTAGGCGAAGTCGACCGCGGTGGCGCCGCGCGGCAGCGAGAGGATCCTGCCCTTGGGCGTGAACACGTAGACCTCGTCGGGGAAGAGGTCCACCTTGACGTGCTCGAGGAACTCGTGCGCGTCGCCCGTCTGGTGCTGGATCTCGAGCAGCGACTGCAGCCACTGGTGGGTCTTCTTCTGCAGGTCGGAAAGCGAGTCGGTGTCGCTCTTGTACATCCAGTGCGAGGCGACGCCGGCCTCCGCGAGGCGGTGCATCTGCTCGGTGCGGATCTGCGCTTCCACCGGCACGCCGTAGGGGCCGATGAGCGCCGTGTGCAGCGACTGGTAGCCGTTCGCCTTGGGGATCGCGATGTAGTCCTTGAACTTGCCCGGCACGGGCTTGTACAGGCCGTGCAGCACGCCGAGCGCGAGATAGCAGGTCGGCTGGTCCTTCACCACGATGCGGAAGCCGTACATGTCGTGCACCTCGGCGAACGACAGGTGCTTCTCGATCATCTTGCGGTAGATCGAGTACAGGTGCTTCTCGCGCCCGCTCACCGCGGCGGCGACGCCGGCCTCGGCAAGCCGCGCCTTGATCGCCTGCTCGATCTTGCCGATCACCTCGCGCCGGTTGCCGCGCGCCGCGCGCGTCGCCTTGGCGAGCACCCGGTAGCGCATCGGGTGCATGTGCGCGAAGGCGAGCTCCTGCAGCTCGTGAAACAGGCCGTTCAGCCCCAGGCGGTTGGCGATCGGCGCATAGATCTCCATCGTCTCCTGCGCCACGCGCCGGCGCTTGGCGGGCGCGACCGCATCAAGCGTGCGCATGTTGTGCAGGCGGTCGGCGAGCTTGATGAGGATGACGCGCACGTCGCGCGCCATCGCGAGCAGCATCTTGCGGAAGTTCTCGGCCTGCGCGTCCTCGGCCGACTGGAACTCGATCCGGTCGAGCTTGGAGACGCCGTCGACCAGCTCCGCGACCGGCTTGCCGAAGGCGTCCGAGATCTCGGCCTTGGTGACCGAGGTGTCCTCCATGACGTCGTGCAGCAGCGCCGCGACCAGCGCCTGCCCGTCCAGGTGCCAGCCGGCGAGAATCTCGGCCACCGCGAGCGGGTGCGAGATGTAGGGGTCGCCCGACTGGCGCTTCTGCCCGGCGTGCGCCGCCTCGGAGAAGCGGTAGGCGTCGGCCAGGCGCGCGACGTCGCTCGGCTTCAGGTAGCCGAAGCGGGTGTCATCCAGGACCGGTACCGCGGCCATGGGGGAAGTGTAATCCCGCTCCCCCGGCGGGCTTGTTGCGGGTCTAAAGCGTGGGCGTCGCCGGCGCGGGCGGCGCGGCGGGCGGGGTCGGGTTGCGGCGCAGGACTTCGGTGCCGATCTTGCCGACCGAGATCTCGCGCAGCGCGATCACGGTGTGCTTGTCGCGGTTGGCTTCCACGAGAGGCGTCGCGCCGGCTCCGAGCTGGCGCGCGCGATAGGTCGCGACCAGCGTCAGCTGGAAGCGGTTGGGAATTCTCTTCAGGCAGTCGTCGACGGTAATCCGGGCCATTTCGTTTCCTGGGGAAGGTTCAAACGCGCGCCTTCTTCAGGCGCTCGGTTCGGATGATTGCTTGCAGGTCCTGCTTTGCGCTGTCGAACTCTTTGTTAATGATAACATAATCGAACTCCGGGGCATGCGACATCTCCTCTTCGGCGCTCGCCAGGCGCCGCCGGATCACGGCGTCGGAATCCTGGCCGCGCGAGCGCATGCGGCGCTCGAGCTCCCCGACCGAGGGCGGCAGGATGAACACGCCGACGCTGCCGGGATGGAGCCTGCGCACCTGGCGCGCGCCCTGCCAGTCGATCTCGAGCACCAGGTCTTCGCCCCTGGCGAGCGCCTCGCGGATCACCGCCTCGGAGGTGCCGTAGCGATAGCCGTGCACCTCGGCGCTCTCGAGGAACTCGCCGCGCTCGAGCATGGCGATGAACGTGGCGTCGTCCACGAAGTGGTACTCGCGGCCGTTCGCCTCGCCCGGGCGCGGCGGCCGCGTGGTG